>JBILOD010000426.1:0-3971 GCA_044374645.1 Pseudobdellovibrionaceae bacterium
TGCTGAAGTTGAAACGGGGACAAACCACCATTGAAGAAGTGTTGAGTGCTTCAGTGAAGGACACATAATGGAAAAAGTGATTGAGTTATTCGAACAAGCGCGCAAGGGCGTTGCATCCGAGATTTTACTGGTGCCGTTTGCAGAGCCCCGCATTCGGACTCTCGATGGTTGGGTGCCGTTGATCAAACAAAAATTTTCAGGTGAGGAGGTTAAAGACACTCTTCAGTCAATTCTCAGTGATCGACAGAAAGATCTTTTGGATGCGGAGGGTGTCGTTACCGGAAGCGTGAGTCTAACCTCTGGTTTTAATATTAATTTTCATATCTACCGCCACAAACTGGGTTTTTCTGGAAGCTTGAAAACCATCACGGTCGAGCAAGGTGAAGATACCAAGGCCTCCATGCCACCCGTCATCTATGAGCAAGTCTTAAAAGGTAAAGGCCTCATTATGGTGGTGGGTCCCAGTTGGAGTGGAAAGTCCACGCTGATGGGAAAGTTGCTTGAGACGGTGAATCAGAATCATGCTTCGCACATCGCGGTGGTCGAAACAGTGGTCGATCGCATTTATCAAACCCAAAAGTCTGTGGTGACGAGTTTTGAAGTGGGATTCGCTCCCGTGGCCGAGCATGTTTGGCGAAGTCTCGAGGCCGCTGATGTTATTGGTTTGGATATTCCTTTTTCTGCCGAGAATCTTTCAAAGGTTCTGGAATTAGTCGAGTCCGGCAAGTTAGTCGTCATGACAACGATGGTGGAGAGCCTGACGGCTTTGCAGAACCGTATTAATCATTTGTTCAGTGAAGATAAGAGAGAGTTTATCTATGAACGTCTGGCGCAAAGCCTTAGTCTATTTGTGAATCAACGATTGGTGCCCTCCCTTCAGGGTAATCTCGTGGTGGCTCAGGAGATTATTTTATTTAATGAATTACTGAGAGAACCATTGCGTCTCGGAAATATTACAGAAGTCATGAATCGCGTGCAATCGAGCGGTGAAAAGCAGGGAATGAAAACGATGAACAAGGCGTTGTTGCAGCTTTTCTTACGAAAGAAGGTTGATCTCAAGCAAGCTTTTATGGCTTCCCCGAATCTGGATGACCTAGATCGCCTACTCTCCCAATTAGGAGGTTAGTTTGCCAGTCTTTAAGTACACCGCACAGACTCTCCGAGGAAGGCCCACTTCCGGTGAAATCGAGGCCGCTGATACCAATGATGCGAAGGCGCGATTACGCAGTCAGAAGCTAGTGCCCCTGAAATTGGTATTACTGGGAGACCGAGCAAGTATAGTTAGGAAAGTGAAACAGCCGAGCATGCTCGAACAAATGGCTGCGCCCAAAGTGAACTCTAAAGAGCTGCAAGTGTTCACGAGGCAGTTTGCAACATTGATCAATGCTGGTATTCCGGTGGTGGAGGCTCTAGGTGTTCTCACTCAAGGGAGTACAACTCCGGTTTTGAAAGACATGTTGTTAAAGTCAAAAAAAGCCATTGAAGGCGGAAAGGGGCTCGGAGACGCTCTCGCCCAACATCCTACGGCCTTTGATAACTTTTATTGTAATATGGTTCGGGCTGGAGAAACCTCAGGTGCTCTTGATCTCATTTTGGGACGGATGTCGAGCTATTTGGAAAAAACTGAAAAACTCAAAAACCAGGTTAAATCCGCGATGATGTATCCGACAATGATTTTGTTGGTGGCCGGAATAGTGATCGCGTTGATTTTGATATTTATCATTCCGAAGTTCCAGGAGATGTACAAAACCTCGGGAGGCGAACTGCCTTGGCTCACACAGCAAGTTGTAGGTCTAAGTAATTGGATGCGAGAATATTGGTGGATGGCACTTGCCGGTGGGATTCTATTGCCGATAGTTTTGAAAAGTTACTATGGGACCGAAGATGGTAAGCGAACTATTGATGAAATCCTGATGAGAATTCCTTTGTTTGGCGACCTATTTAAAAAAACGGGGGTTGCCCGATTCTCGAGGACTATGTCGACCCTCCTATCCTCAGGGGTGCCCTTACTCGAAGCCATCGAAGTGGGAGCAAAAACGGTGGGAAATTCGGTGATTGAGCGAAACCTAATGAAGTGTCGTGAGAGCGTGGCGGTAGGAAAGGGATTCTCCGGTCCTATCAATAAAATTGGCATTATTCCCAAGATGGTTGGGCAAATGATTGAAATTGGCGAGCAGACGGGAGCACTCGATGGCATGTTAGGAAAGATTGCAGATTTTTATGAAGATGAAGTGGATAATGCCGTAAAAGGGATGATGACACTCATTGAACCCATTTTGTTGGTGTTCATTGGTGGAATTATCGCCGTTCTGGTCTTGGCAATGTACCTCCCAATCTTTGGAATGGCCGATGCGGTGACGAAAGGGCAGGGATAATGATGGGCACGTCGGTCTCAACAACCCAACGGAGTTGGTCCTGGTCAGCAGTGACATTGCTAACGGGTTTTTGGGCCATTTGTGCAGCTATTGTCCTCTTGTCTGGGTTTTATCAGAGGGAATTTTTTAATCCCGAATTAGTGATCCCATTTTTAGGGGTCATTGGCATTGGTACTCTGTTCTATTCGGCAGTGGCTCTATTTTTTGATGACATTAAAGACAAAGAGAGTCTGTGGTGGGGGCTTTTTTTAGTGAACGCTGTTTTGATCAGTGCCCTTATGATGCGAGTGCATTGGAATCAGTCCATGTTTTTTCTAATGTATCTCCTGAATATCATAGCATCCGGCCTCTCACTGAGAGCGAGAGGGAGCTATTTGGTGGGGCTGATATCAGTGCTAGGATACGATTTCTCCATCCTTTTAGGACCCCAAGAAAAACTGGTTGGGTCGTTGTTTTCACTGGTAGTGAATAATAGCGCACTTTTGCTGGTCTCCTATTTGTCGGGCCAGCTTAGCTCATACCTTGAAAATCTGGGATTGCGATTGGATGTGGCTCATCGTGATCTTCGCAATATGCGAAACCTCCATGAGCAAATTCTCGGACAGATTCCTTCAGGAGTCTTAACCGTGGATCGAAATGGCCAGCGGGTACAAGGAAACGAACAGGCCGAAAAAATTCTCTTTGCGAGCAATGCTGAACAATCTACCCTTTGGAGCGATTTTCAGCGCCGCCTCCTAGAGGCACAGCAAAACGCCTTTGGGCAAACAGAATTTGTTTGGTCCTCAGGAGATGAGAAAAAGAAAATCATTCGGTGTCAGAAAGCCGCCCTGCGCATGGAAGAGGGGAGCGAGGCCGCCGATATCTACGTTCTTGAAGACGTCACTGTAGTTAGGGAACTTGAAGAGGTCCTTAAAAACAAAGAAAAATTGGCGGCGATTGGTGCGCTGGCCGCTGGGATCGCACACGAAATCCGAAATCCCCTAGCGAGTATCAGTGGTAGTGTGCAACTCCTGTCAATGCAGGCCGGTACAGACGAGGATAAAAAACTCTTTAATATTGTGATTCGTGAAACCGATCGATTGAATCTGCTTATTTCTGAATTTCTTGATTATGCCAAACCACTTCCAAAGCCAACGGATCGCATGTCATTAACTGCGCTGATAGTGGAAGTCCTTGAGTTGGTCAGTTACAATAAAAAACTACGCAGCGATGTTCAACAAGAGAGAATTTGGGAGGGTGAGGTTTTCGTCCATGGCTATAAAGACAAACTCAAGCAAGCCTTTCTAAATATTATTATAAACGCCTATCAGGCCATGGATAAAGTGGATGCCCCAAAGCTCATGGTGCGCATTGCTCGTGATCAGGGCCAGGTTGTGTTGCGTATCAGAGATTCTGGGTCTGGTATGAAAGAAGAAACTCGGCGACGGATTTTTGAACCCTTCTTCACGACCAAGAGCCAGGGCACTGGACTTGGTCTGGCAGTGACCCACAAGATCTTCGAAGGGCATGAGGCCTCTATCATAGTCGAGAGTGAAGAGGGAAAAGGTACAGAGTTCGTGATAAAGATGAAAGAAGCTGTTAAGCTGACATAAAGAC
>JBILOD010000321.1:0-5196 GCA_044374645.1 Pseudobdellovibrionaceae bacterium
CGCTTCAAAAACTATCACCCAAGTTTCACCCAAAAACACAAACCTTAAAACCGCCTCAGACGGATTTTCTAAAGCTGGCTGGAGTTGTCCAGGCACAGCGCGCACCAGTGGAGTCAATCGCGGAGAAATCCTACCAGGCAATTCTCAAAGGACTAGAAGAACAACGCATGGCCGACGCATCCAACGCGCTTCCCGATCTTGATTTCAAGCTGTCCCACAAATGGAATGAAGGGCAAATGGTCAACGCCGTGGCCACAAAGGCCTATAATGATCGTGAATGGGCGGCGTCTTTGAATTTAGTGTGGAAGTTCAATGATTTTTCCGTCAGTGCCACTGAACAGGTTTCTCGCCTTCAAGTTCAAAAAACGGCTCTCCTCCTTGAAGAAGCTCGCCGGCAAAGACTCCCTCAATTTGCGGAGACTCAAGAGAATCTATTAAGTCTTCAAACACAGCTTCAGCTGGAAACCGAGCGATCGGTTTTGTTAGGTAAAATCACCGACGAACACAAAAAACGATTTTTTCAAGGTCGTTTGGAGTTTCAAGATTATCTGAGAATGAAGGAACAATGGCTTGAGAGTCAACAACGGCAAATGGAGCAACTCGCTCAATATTGGAAGCTCCTGCTCGCGTTTGCGCTTGAACAAGATGGGACGGTCGACTTTTGTGGAGGTGCCCGATGAAACGATGGATTGAGTTTTTTATTGATAAGACGGCATGGGTGAATGGGATCACCATCGCGATTGCGCTGAGTGGAATGGTGGCCCTGTGGGGAATGAAACGGGACCTGCACCCTGCCTTTCAGTTTAATTATGTTCAAGTTACGGTCAATTATCCTGGCAGTTCGGCTGATGAAATCGAGCGTCTCGTGACCTATCCGATGGAAGAGGCCATGCGTGATTTGTCAGACCTCGAAGAAATGAAATCGACCACTCAAGTGGGACAAACACGTATCATTTTGAAATTCCCCCATTCGGTAAAAAATATCACTGAGAAGATGGAAGAAATTCGGGATCGCGTGCAAGGGCAGCTGGGTTTGTTGCCTGAAGGCGCTCGGGATGCCCAAGTGACCCGCCTTAGTGACAATGAAATCTTTTTGGCGAGCATTGGAGTTTCTGGCATCGATGAGAGGAACTGGGATCATCATCACTTTATTGAAACTCTGAAAAATAAAATCCTAACTGTTAATGGTGTGAGTAAGGTTGAATCCACTCTCAAACCATTTCATGTATTTGTTCGCTTTGATAAACAGAAATTGGCGAGTCATGGTGTGACCGTGGCACAGTTAAGAACAGTGATTCACTCTGAGCTTAATTCGAATGTGATCGGATTTAACTCTGTGAGTGGAAAAGATTGGCTCCTTGAATACACTCAAACGCCGCTCGATCCAAAGGTCATTGCGGCACTGCCGCTCTATGAAAACAGTCAAGGGTATGGCCTCACCATTGGCGATGTTGCGTCGGTCAGCTACGATCTCGAACGCAATGATCGCTACCATTTTTTACTGAATGGTAAGAATGCGGTAGAGTTAATTATTAACAAAAGTCCGCATCGCGACTCTATTGATACCTTTGCCGACGTGAAGGCCGTTCTTGATCAAATCCAAAAGCCCGCGGGTGTTTCATTTAAAGTTCTCTACGATGGTCCTTATTTTATTCAACAACAAATCAATGTGCTCGTTTCCAATGGGATCGGCGGATTGGTGCTCGTTCTGGTCATGCTGGCTCTGGCCATGGGATGGAAGTCGTCTTTGATGACGGCGATTGGATTGCCAATTTCGTATTTTGGCACTTTTTTGGTTTTGCGAGCCTTTGGCATATCAATCGATTTGATTTCTATGATCGCCATGATCTTAGTGGTAGGTAATTTGGTGGATGATGCGGTGATTTTTGCTGAACGTTACAATCAGCTCTTAGCGGAGGGGGTAGAACCTCGCACGGCCGCCAGTCAGTCAGCCAGGGAATTGATTGTGCCAGTCACCGGTACGATTGCCACCATCATTTGCGCATTCATTCCAATAGTGGTGATCGATAGTGAACTCTCCATCATTTTCTTTGCGATTCCAGTTGTGGTGGCTGTAGCCTTATTGTTGAGTTGGTTTGAAACATTTTTTATTTTGCCGAATCATTTAGCTCATTTTGTTAAAACTCCGAGTGCCGAGAGAGCCACAGTGTTTTTTCATTTTCTGGCGAGAGGCTATAAGCGCGCTTTGCAACACACTCTGCGGTTTCGTTTTCTCTATGGAATTCTATCTTTAGCGTTATTGGGTTTTTCGCTCTATACTGCGACAAAGATGCCCCAGGATTTTTCGATTCAATTGAATGCACCTCAGGTCGAAGTTTTTGTGACCTTCAAAGAAGAGTACAGTTTTGACCACGTCAAAGAGATTCTGTCTCCGCTGCACACTCAAATTTTGCAGTTACCGCAAAATCAATTAGATTTTATAGAAACCAATTTGGGATGGGTTTGGCGCGAGGGTAAGGCCTATCGGGGTCCCAAATATGCCACTGTTCGTTTGGTATTAAATAAAGACGAAGTCGATGTTCGCACTTTGCGTGAGAAGGTTCATGGTGAAGTCCAAAATATCCTCAAGACCTACAGGCCCAACGAGATCGCTGAAATTGAAGCGGTGGCTTCCGAGCGGGGCTCTAATGCTCGTCGAAACAACCTCGCTAGTATTGAAATACGTGGGCGCGATGAATCCTTGTTTCGTCAAGCCAAGGCCGAAGCCATTGCCCAACTTTCAGGAAAAAAGGATATTGGTGAGAATGTACCGCCGGATGATGTGGGTCCAAAGACTTATCATTTCAAACCAATCTCATCGGCCCTTCGGAGCTACAGTATTTCAAGAGAGGATTTAGCCTACCAAATTCAGGCACAGACAGGGTCTGTCGAATTATTGCAGACCCGTGCTTCCGGGCGGTGGATGAAAGTGATGTTGGAACCTGAAGTTTTGCGTGAGCCGAGTTTGAATGAACTTCAAGGGCTGCGAGTACAATCACCGAAACATGGTGATATGTTCGGAGTAGGACAATTGGGTTCTTGGCAATTGGCAGGATTCTCCGAGGGGATAGAGCATAAAAACGGGGTCCGTGTTTTGATTTTGGATTTTCGGTTTGATGGCAATAAAACAAACGAACAAGTGGTGAAACAGCAAGTGAAAGAATTATTAGATCCACTTGCGAGGCGTTATCCGGGACTTGAATTTCGAGCGGTGGATGCTAACGAGCAGGATAAAAAAGGTCGTGATTGGACTGGTAAAATTGTACTGGGTGCGGCCGTTTTAATTTATCTGATTTTGGCGTTAACTCTGCGTTCTTGGACTCAGCCACTCATTGTCGGATTGCCGATTCCCTTTGCTTTAATTGGTGTTGTTTGGGCGCTTAAGTTTCATGGTTTGTCTTTGGGTTTGATGGCGATGATTGGATTGATTGGCACCATGGGGGTCGCTGTCAATGACAGTATTGTGATGGTCCATCACATCAATCTTTTATGGAAAGAAGCCGGGCAAAGAACAGCAGCTTTGATTGTGGATGGGGCGACCAGCCGCCTTCGCGCGATTTTTCTAACGGCCAGTTGTACATTGGTGGGAGTGTTTCCAACGGCCTATGGTATGGGAGGCGAGTCAGGCTTCACACAACCCTTGGCCTTTTCCATGGGGTGGGGGTTGCTGGCGTCACTCATGCTGACCCTGTTTATCATTCCTGCGATGCTACTTGTGTTTGAAGACATTCGAGTTTGGCTGGGGCGACGGTGGAGTGGTAAAGCCCAGCCCCCCGAAAAGATGCCTGAAAGGGTTTTTGAAAATCCGGGTTTGAAGGATTCGCCTCATCCTTCAGCATTAGAATATGAATGAAGTTTAAGGACGTGGCCAACTGAATCATTCCCCTTAGGCAGTTGTGTCTAAAGGGGATGTTAGAGTAGGATCGTTGCCATTGTGAAGATCAGTAATTATTTAAATTACGTCCATAGAAATTTGGGGCTCAGGGAGGTTTTGATCTCTCCTGAAATTCTTGAAACTATGGAGCGGTCGCCTCTTACTCTCTCGGAATCAGCTGAGGTTCCTGCTGAAAGCAAGGAAGAGGGGGAACCGCCAATCCTTTCTGTCGAATCTACCTATTCACTGGAGCGTAAGTACGAGGCTATTTTCGTGCGCGTGTCTTCGGGAGTAACGCTATTGAATGAGGATCTGGTGGCTCTGGATTTATTCCAAAAATTACGAAAAGCGTTGCACTGGGAAGCGGAGAAGGCTCCGTGGGTCGAAGTGTCCTTGGCGGATTGGATGGAGGTTTTGCCGCAGTTGCGTTCTCAAGCTCCTAAAGTTCTTTTGATGGTGGACGATCAGTTGAAGAAGGGCGTTGGTGAACCAGGGGAATGGATGATTCCCGATCCTGCAGTACTTGCACAACAACCTGATTTGAAACGGCCGACTTGGGAACTCCTTAAAGAGTGGAGGACCAATGCTTGAGGTTGGTTTGTGGGTGATTCTTGGGTTGGTGCTACTTGGTCTTGAAGTGTTTATCATTAGCTTCGGTATATTGACGCTGGCGGCAGTGTCTTGTTTTTATTTGTCCTTTCAAATGGCGCGGCAAGAGGTTCTATTGAGTCCCCCTTGGCGATTGCAGGTCTTGGCGGGAGTGATTGTCACTGGGATTTTGTTTTTGGCCTATCTCGCCCATGGTAGTTGGCAACTTCGCCATCGTCGACGGAGCAAAACTCAGGAAGAGGCCCTAGTGATTCATTTGGATTCAGCCAATGCTGGGCAAGTGGATTGGCACGGTGAACGTTGGCGATTTCAATCTAAACAACCTGTCGCCATGGGTGACAAAGTGCGGATTGAACGCGTTGAGGGATTGTTAGTTTGGTGTGAGAAACTTTAATTCAAGGAGGTTTTGTGGGTTTTTTTGTAGTGATTTTAGTCATTGGCCTTATTTTTCTTTCGGCCACAGTAAAGATTTTGCCGGAGTGGGAACGTGGGGTGGTTTTGCGCTTTGGTAATTTAGTGGGAATTCGTGGTCCCGGGTTGATATTGCTTATTCCTTTTGTTGAGACCATGATCAAGGTGGACACGCGGACCATCACGATGGATGTGCAGCCTCAGGATGTTATCACACGTGATAACGTCAGTCTCAAAGTAAACGCAGTGGTTTATTTTCGAGTGACATCACCTGAAAATGCGATCGTTAAAGTCGAAAACTA
>JBILOD010000320.1:0-5196 GCA_044374645.1 Pseudobdellovibrionaceae bacterium
TGAAAGCTCAATGAGATCCCTTCAGAAAAATCCTGAAAAAGTAAAATCATTTTTTGGAAAAGATAATTTGAAATACGCTGCGTAAATGTCGGAATATCTATGTACTAATTAATAGTAATTAGTTCTCTCGTGCCATTAGTTTCCATTATAGGCTGTGCCTCTGCGGCCCAAAGAACCACACCGCCTCCTGCCGATGGCAGAGTTTCTGCGGCGGAAAGGGCCGAAGGTAAGGCTGTTACAAATGCGGCCGCACAAGAAGCAAAAGCCCATGATTTTGTTGAGATAGAGTTTGTTGCCGGAAGCGCCACTCTGACTGAAAATGCAAAAACATCATTGAATGCCGTTCTCCAACAAGCGCAACAGTCTGGAAAAATCGATGAAGTGCTCGTACTCTCTTGGTCTGATGAGGAATACCCATCAAAAGGCCTCAAAAAACAGTCACCGGCTCAAATTGACTTGGCAGAAAAACGCAATAAAGCGATTAAGGAATACATGAAGACAGTTAGAAGTGTCAGTGTTGATACCTACAATATGGCCAAGCAACCGAATGCGCTGTCTCGATGGTTCAATACCAGTGATAACCGATTAAAGAACTCGATGACGGCCGCTGGGCTACCGACTTCGGCCGACTCGCAACAGTATCCAAGCAAAGCCTCTCACTCTGTGATTCTAGTCAAAATCGAATAACCATCTCTTCCTTGATGGACGGTGAGCCACGTAGCTCACCGTCCCTATCTAACACCGCTTTCCTGTATAGCTGATGAGTTTACTGATTCTTCTTGATAAACAGATTATTGATCACTGAACTGACCTTTTTATTGCTATTGACGATCTCCATCGCCCTATCGATACTTTGCTGAGATTCAACAATGCCTGTAAGATCCACCACGCCTTTGTTTGTGGTCACTTTAATTGAGTAGCTTTTTAATAGTGGGTCTTTTAAAATCTCTGCTTTAATTTCCGCAGTAATGGCTGAATCATCCATATATTCGACAGCCTTTTTATTTGCCGTGTCGATTTTTTTACCTGCCTTCTCAGCAGGCCCCTTCATTTGATTCACAGCAAAAGCGAACGATGCGGACAAAAAGGCCGCAATAACCAAAGGTTTGAATGCACCCATAATGCTATAATTTTCTACTTTTTTCATTTTTAACTCCTTAACTTTCATTTATTAAAGTACCTTGAAATCTTCTTTCTACTTTTGACTTATAATTTTCCCATCAGCACCAGCACTAAAATAATAATCAACAGAAGACCCAACCCACCACTGGGACCATATCCCCAGTCGCGGCTATGAGGCCACATTGGAATCACTCCCAAAAGAATCAAAAAAAACACAATCAGCAAGATCGTTCCGATGGACATTGTAAAGCTCCTTGTTATTGCTTTTTGAAACCATAGCGCATCAAACATTCCACTTACAATTAGCAAGCCAACATTCAGTGGTGTTCAATGCGAATAGGAGTGAAATTAAAGTGATTCTATTTATATCAGTGAGGAGAAAATGACCATAATGTCCCCAAATTCCTCTCGAGGGAACATCTTTTCAGGAATCACCGCAATAGCTTTCGTAGATTCTTTCGGTATTGTGGTCTCGCATTAGCGCTAGCTAATTCCAGAGCTTTCATTGCGCTTTCATGCGCCGACGCCCCCCAACCAACAGTTCCTTGTGCAATCGCCAGATTGTGCCAGGCTGCCGCTGATTTTGGGTGAGCCACAATGGCCGCCTTTAGTAGATCAATTGATGTTCTGAGCTCATTTTGAGTGAACGCAACATTGGCTAAGCCAATCATTGCCCCAAGACTCTTTGGCCACCGAGTTAAGATTTGTTGGTAAGCTCTTTTAGATTCCTCTAACTTTCGAATCTGTTCCAAGGCTGCCACAGCCGATACGTGCATTTCTTCATTGGCTGAAACCGCCAGTTCATTGGGTGGCAAAACCACCAATCCCCAGTAATCTCCCAGCTTCCAAGAACTTTCGAATTCGCGCAGGTCCACATGAGCAAATGAATCGTGCCCACTGTGCATGATCACTTCTTCTTTATCCAGATCATATCCCAACACCACCGCATAATGCCATCTTGGAGCCCAACTGAGGGCGAGATTTTCAAAAACAATACCAGGGTGACCGGAGCGAATCTCCGCCAGTAATGCCTTAAGCCCCTGGATTGGAATCACCAAAAAGCCGAACATTTTCTGAGATTCTCACGATGCACATCCTTTTTTTGTGACGCGACCGAGCTGTATACACTCGACCGCTTCGAAGGTGGTTATCAAATAACCTTTAGTTATTCTGCAAAGCCGATCGCGACTCCCAACTTAGTCATTGAGGTTATAAAACGATAGGACGTTGCTGAGACTTTTAAAACAATTTTTTGTACACTCATTGAGCGAGCGTGTCCCATGGTTGCGCGCATCTGATAGCCCTCAGCAAGAACTCGACTACCCACTGGGCTGATATCAACGATCTCCCCATTTGACAAATAGGCCAATGCTGAAATGATTTCGACAGGAGCATTTTCCGCACGTAAATTGATTTGATTCACAGATTGGCCATTCAAATCAATAGTGATGATTCGCTTATAAAGACGAGAAACAGTGTATTCGCCATAGTCCACCCAACGAACGGTCCCCGTTGACTCGATCTGATCTTGATCACCCTGATCTCTGTCAGCTTGATCTCGATCGGCTTGATCCCGATCGGCTTGATCTTGATCGGCCTTGTTTCTATCGGCTTGGTCACTTCCCTTTTTATCACACTCCTGCTGATCGCCTTGCTCCCCACCCTGATCTTGATCACTACCCGGACAAGCTGCGGTGCCGACTTTTTTCTGACCACCAATTTTGCCAGTGCCCAGAAGCGAATCCTGGTAGCTGCTAGCGAATGTTGCGCTGGAAGCTGCAAATGCCATTGCTAATAAATATTTCTTCATCGATATCTCCTTGTTGATGAGTTTGTTTCTAGTTCGACCTTCATCAGCAAAATAGATGCCAACAGAAAAACAACCACTCCCCTCCATCGTACCGTTGAAAGGAAGAGCATTGTTGGTGCAATGGAGTTCGATCGCTAATGAGGAAAATATCCCCCTCGGCGGGGCAAAACTCCACGCAAAGCTAAATCACTTTTCATCAATATTAAATCCAACCATCTTATGCACATTGTACTTCGCAAACACAGCGGACGTGAATGCGAGTACGAAGGGTCCAATAAATAGTCCTGCAAAGCCAAACAAATAGAGGGCACCAATGAGACCAAAGAAACACAGAACAGGATTTAAAGAATTTGACTCGCCCACAGCTAAAAGTGGTCGTAACAGATTGTCTATCAACGAAGCTCCAAGCCCAAACGCGCCAACAGTTCCCGCACTTTGGAGGTTCATTTGAGATCCCGCATAAACGGTGCAAACAATCGCGACCGGCAGAATACCCACAATAGGAATCATTGAAGAGATAAAGGCAGTCACAAAAACTGTAGGCCAATAAGGAATACCACCGACTAAAGAACCCAACGTCAATACGGATGCCTGAACCAAGGCGGTGATGACAGTTGTGACAATCGCACTGTAGCCCCCCATTTTGGCCGTTGAAATCAGAAACCCTAAGGTTTTTCGATTTTTTGAACCAAAGAGAAGGCTCTCGAACAGTTCAACGGAACCAATTCTTCGAATAAAGAAAATGAGAAAAAACAGAAAGAAGGAGAATTGCAGTAGATTCTCTGGTATTTCGGTAATCCATCCGAAGGCGAAGTTCACTATGAAATCAAAGAGGCGATTTGCAGAATCTGTCAATCGAACCTCAATGGCCTTTTTTGTATCAAGCTGATAGAGCACCAGCAATAGCCTTTCTTTTAGAATCTCCAGGGTGGGCGAAAATAGCCCCTCCAAATAGTGTTTGAGTTTTGGAATTGCGGATGGATCGGCCGCTGCGCTCATTGCAGAAAATAGAATTCTAAATATCGAGGCAAATACACCCACAAAGGTCGTAACCACAAGAGTCACCGAAACAAAGAACGCTATTTTCTTCTTTTGGGAGAATGTCCTGAGATGATCCTTCGTCCCAACAAAAGCAAACGCAAAAATAACGGCCAACAAACCCGTTTTTGCAAAAGGAAAGAACAGGGCTCCTAAACTCAAAACGGAAAGTCCAAGAATAACTTTGAATGCTCCTAATTCAGTGCCCGTGTAAAGAACTCTCTCCGCGTCCTTCAACTCTTTAGTTGGTTTTTCGGTTCCACTATGACCAACGCTTTCCATTTAATTCTCTGGACTAAAGCTGCAAGGGAAAAGAGACACTCGCTAACCAGGTTTTATTTTCTAGTTTTACATTGTCAAATAGTGCTCCGGAAGCAAATGGGCCCAATTGTTCAAGTTTAGCCTGGCCATACTTTAACTCTTGATATTCAAGATTCAAACTTATTGCTGCAACCCTAAACCCAGCACCAACTCTGTATCCTGAGCCCTTTAGAAATTTAATATCGAAACTCCCGCTCTTATCGGGATTGAGTTCCCCTCCCAAAATGAATGAACCCCAGAGCCTCATTCCAAGATTGGGCATCTGCATACCCACCACAGGCCCCCAATTTGTAGAAATCGATCTAGCGTTATAATCAACGGAAGAGTCTTTAAACTGTGGGAATCCGTATCTCAAATCAACCCCTAGGAAAAATGATTCCTGCAGATGAAAACCAACCCTCGCACCGATCCCAAGTCCGCTCGTCGTCCCCGTCGAGTTCGAAAATGGTTCGGGGTAATTAACAGAACTATTTCCCACCTCATAGGTCACAGCTGGTTCAACAAAAAGCCCCCCTTGGGCCTCTTCGGCACTTAAATAAGGTGCAAAACCACTCACTGTAGCGAATATAGCGATATTAATAAATCTTTGACTCAACATAAACTACTCCCGACTTTCTGATTCCTTTTGATTGAACTCGTACCTCTTCTGAGCTTTTTTACTGATGCCATCTCGCGACGATATGACACTTATAGCAAGCCCAAATTAAATCTACATCCGATGTTTGGTGGTCCGTCCTCCTATCATCGCTAAGACGAAAGAGATGACGGCGATCGCCAAAAACACAAACAAAAGAATGCGCGCGATCTCCATGGATAATCCTGCGATTCCATAAGCTCCCAAAATATAGGCTAATATCGCCAAAACGAAAAAGCCAATTGCCAGGCGGATCATAAAGCCTCCCACT
>JBILOD010000324.1:0-5151 GCA_044374645.1 Pseudobdellovibrionaceae bacterium
GAAAGACCATGAAACAACCAAATTCTTTAAAGAGGGGAGAAATCCTCCGATTGTTTCAGTGATTCGATATTTCATTAAAGTCTTCCAATTAGATTTGCGGGTTCGCAGCGAGGATGAGAGCGTTTTGCGGCAAATCATCAATGATTTTGATCCTACGGCTATTCAGAATAATGCCTATTTAAAAACGTGGTTTGAGAACAATGCGCCTAAGCTTTTGCAAAATGCCATTGATGTGGAAGAAGCGGTGAAAACCCTCGATCGTTTCGGATTGCGCGATAAGCTAAGACTTGTGAGTAGCGAACAATCCCAACATTCCATTGCTTGGTGGATGGATAAACAACCACTGTTTTCCTACCCGCTGGATCAGATGGAAGTGAGGGGAAATGTTAGACCCCAGAATATCAAGGCACCGTCGGGGATTCCTGGAGCAGGTCTTACGGCGGGTGAATTGGGCCTGGTCGAAGTGGCCCATGAAACCACGTCGTATTTAATTTATGAGGCCATCACACGATCTCACAAAGGGCTGCCAAATGTGTTTATTTCCCGACAAGGGAAGGTGGGGGAAGCTGCTGCCTTTGGCGATGGTTTTTATGTGATGCGAGGACATCGTTCGGGTTTTCGGGGAACCGGTTTCACCATTCGTTTCAAAGTCCATCCAAAAGCGAGGGAAGGCATTGATTTTAGCATGGTGCCACAGAATGACTATATCCTGATTCACAATCGTGCATCGCTGGAAGTTATTCCTGAGCACATGCAACTGAATTTGGTGGGGTATTACTCGATGTTGGCTTCATCCGATGAAATTTCTAAGGATGACTTAGGAATTTTCTACCGCCTACAGTTATCTCTGAGGGCTCATTTTGCGGAGCCTGACCAGCAAGAACGTGAGTTTCTTGCGAACCTTGATAAGTCCGATTTATTCTCTCTCATGAGGAAAGATAATACTCCAGATGGCTTTCTTTTTTTGTTAGGAGAACTTCAAAAACGAGGATTAGGTGAAGCTGAGAGCATCGAAGTGTTTGAGGTATTCGACAAACTGTTGCTATCCCTTGGTGGGCCACAAACCGTGAAAACGGAAAATCCAGTATCCAATCAAACACGAAATATATTGCGCCAAATCGCGCATGAATTGTTTGTAAATAAGAAGGACCTCAATTCCGTGCTGAGCCTGTTAAGGAAGGTAAATCTTGAATTTATTCGTACGGATCTTATCAGCTGGTGCCTGGATCGTCATTGGTTCTCGAACGCCAATGATGCAAAGACTACCATGGAATACTTAATACCTAGACGAGGGATGAATCCTGAAGATATAGCGGCAAGGTCCAAGTTGGAGAATAAAATTACGACAGTCTTTCTTTCATTCAATCCTGAGATGCCGCAACTCAGCCGCTACGCAGGATTAGCTCTTATGAACAGGGATGATCGATCGCGAACTCTGGTTGCAAAGAATTTCAGAATAACTTCCGGCGTTGAATTGATGGACCTTTTGATGAACTGTTCTAGTTTGATCGTGCGGAATCAGATGATTGTCGAGAATCCTCATTGGCTTCAGAAGGTGAATACGCAAGAGTTGATTGATGAAACAATGCGTCTACTGGAGTTTGGATCAGGTGCGCCCCTCGTCCTACTTAGGGCGCAGGAATTATACCCAAAGGACTCAATGTTCTTGCTGACTTTAATGAGGAATGGGGCTTCAGGGCATGTCTTTCGTGAGTCCATTGCCTATGAATCTGTGTGGGAGAGTTCCATTTCAATGGCAGTTCGTTCAGGAAAACTAACGCCTCCAATTCTTTTAGAACTAGCTCCGGCCGTACCTAGTTTTGAGGCCTATAAGCAGTTTATCGAAGCCTATCTGTCGCAGTTGAAAACATTGAGTGATTTCTATCAGATTGAGAAGCTGAATTTGGATGTTATCGGACTGTATTCTCCGGTCTCAAGGTTTAGTGGACGCAGTACTGTTCTTGAGATCAACGAGACGTTGTTGATTCCGCGTCTTGCTTCGATTCTACGGAATGAGCGTGAGAAAGGGCATCCAGCCCTGAAGTTCGAATTGTACGAATCGATATTGAAGCTCGTTAAACATTCTGAGGCACTGATTGAGGCTCTGCGCCTAATGTTGGATTATGGAGTGGAAATATCAGAACATGAGAGTTTAGCAATAATTCCAGAGGGATTGGCGCTAGTGAATCCCTCTCTTGAGAACCGAAATCAAATGGTGGAGAAATTCCAAGTTTTCCTTTATTCGAATCTAGATCTTTTAAATGACAAAAGGAATAGGATTTCAATCGTTGCTTGGCGAAAGGTGATCAGTGAGTTGTTTGGACAGAACAGTGCTATGGCGAACACCTATGGTCAAAATGATCAAGACTTAACGTTGGTGGCGTTTAGGCACTTTATCCTATTGGCAATTCGGAATATCTTCACATTAAATAAATCCATCGATCAAAATCCAATTGTACTATATCGAAGTCTCTTCTATTTGGACTTTCGGTTTTCGCTCAGTTATGAACTGGACCGCATTAAAAAAGAGCTTGATCCTAAGTATGGTAAATTTATTGAAGAGCATGGGTTCGATTTAATCGATTGGAGACCAGAGCCTATTGCAGAACAACATTGGTCTGTGTATGCGTCGGAGCTCGATGATAAAATCTCAGAATCCACCCGGAAGATGAAGGAAATCATGAGGACTAAACCGCTGCTGTTGCAGCGAATAGATCACGTGTTGCCAACGTCAAAAATCAATCGTTGCGGGGAAAGTCTTTCATTTGATCAAGGTGGATAGATGACGAAGAGCTCGCGTCCATTCATTGGGGTTTCAGCGCTGAAAAAGATTCCACCAATGAAAGAATTGAATTCCAAAAAATTGCCTGTTCTTGAGAGCGAACCCGGCCATGAATCCAACTCCAATCGGAAAATACAGCTTGCCATTCAGTTGCGCCGTAACCCCTCCCCAAAATGCGGTGTTGGAGGAATTCGATCCAAGGGATGGTTTGAGCAATGAAGTGCCAGAGGCGGTGCCATCTGTGGAATAAAGTTGATAATAAAAAGGACTCTTCTGTCCCGTGAAATAGAGTCGGTTTTGAAAACCGTCATTAAACGGTTTGTTGTAAGGCCACTAAAAATGCCCTCATAGAGGTCTATGACTAAAGTGGTTCCACCTTCTGTGCCATCTGTGCGCCAGAGTTCAAAGCCAAAATCCTTCTGGCTGGCTCCAAAATAAAGGTATCCAATCATTTCAACGAATAGGTCGGATCCATTTGCACTGATTGAAAAGGCGCTCTCGGGGCCAGGGTTGATATCTTTGATCGACGTAGTGACAGTCCCATTCGTCTTCCAGAGTTCATACCCGGAGGTTTCGTCAAAGTTGACGAAGTAAATGTTGCCATTGAAACTCGTCACCGGAATTTGATCCGGAGTCCGATTGAGGTCGAAGGTCATCCCAGGTTTAATCTGCACTTCTTTAATGACCGCAGTTTCTGTAATTTGAGGCGTTTCGACCGGGGCGCCGACGACGTTACTAATATTTAATTGGAAATTCCGATCACCTTGAAAGCCCGTTCGCGACAAAGTTGGAATGTTAATAATGGCTTGGGTTTGCCCAGCAGGAATTGTGATAGTACCCTGCAATGGCAAAAAATCAACATTGGCGACAGCTGCCATACTTTGAGTTGAAAAGGTGAATGTAATATCATTTGCTGACGGATGATTGAGCGAAACAGTGAAAACAATATTAGAGCCCTCGTTACTGGATTCTACAGACGAGGTGAGTGAGAGTTTTAGGGGAGCGAGCATTGGGTCTTCTGAATTTTGGTGACTTCCAGAATGCGCTGAGCTAGGTCCGCCTTTCGATAGAATATCTAAGTTTAAATATCCGCAGGAACTGATTGTGAGACTTAATAAAAATAAGGACCAAATCCACTGTTTGGGTTGCGTGATGAAATGTAAAATGACTAACACGGTTTTTTTGCTTTGCATCTAATTATGAGCATAGCTGATTTCAATCGGCCAGATCAAAAATTTCCAATTTCATATGGTATTGAAACAGCAGCGTACTTTTAGTGCGCAACTCTGAGAAGGCCCGAACAAGATTCCCAAAAGGATACGACGCCGAATTGTTTGCTAAATAGATTCTGCTTAAAAAGGCCAACTTCTTCCTCCCTCGTGAGCCTCGCTCCTTCGAAGCATCTCACTCGGGTTCACTTCATCTCTCACTCAACGTAGAGGAGCTACGCCTCGTTCAATTTGAAGCTTGCCGCCTTGAATTTGTCTATTTTTCAGCAGAATCTAAATAGTGTTAGCAATAAGTCAGAGGACTTTTTCTAAAAACTAGATGAATGAAAATGGGTGGGGCCCGATTAAATAGACAATCCTTTGACACTTGTAGATAGACAAGACAGATCAATTTGGTGCTCATATAGCAGGGATAAACTGCTTTGCTTAGGACCAGCATCCTATTTGGCATAACTGTTGAAATGCAAATAGAATACAACTGCACCAAATGAGGTTTACTTTATGGATTCTGTTTACCGATTATCAAGAATGCTGAGGCTTGTACCAATTCTAATTTGGGGTTCCCAAGCAGTGGCTTCACCGACTGAGTGTGTCATTGCCATACGAAATCCGCAAATACTGTCAACGACCAGCGACCAAATGAGAGAAAGTGTAAAGGATACATTTCAGGATCTTCAGAGGGAACGGGAAAAAATCGAACTAGACTATAACGCCCTATATTTTGTTTCAGAGCGCTGGGAACGTTTGTTGGCGCGTTTTCAACAATTGGTTCCGATTTTCGGGCTCAATCAGACCATCAAAGATCTGTCCACGGTCTCTAACCAGATGAAACGAATTGATAAAAAGCTTAAAATAGCTAAAGCAAACTATAAAAGGCAATCCACGTATTCCGATCCTAACCAAGAACTTCAGGAGTTACTTGGCGCAACATTAAAAATCGGATTGCTTGATCGCTTCCCAATTCAAGAATCTGAAACCTATGAGGTAAATGTAATGCATATGTTCAATGAAGGACACCCGGTTGTGAGTGAGGACGGGGGCGAATGGCTTTATATAATAGAGGCTGCGGTTTCAAATGGGCAAGGCGCAGATTTGGCCCCAGAGTTAAAAGCATTTGATATTGACCCTATAGGGGAAAAA
>JBILOD010000563.1:0-2819 GCA_044374645.1 Pseudobdellovibrionaceae bacterium
ATATTGAGCGGTTACTTAATATTTTCATCGTAATATCGGATGACCTTGCGTACCTCACACAGAAACTGCGTTCCGAAAAAGGCGAAAAGGCTTTGGAAGTGATGAACAAGTTGATACTTCGTTTGGAAAACCTCGATGGTCCCGCTGTTCGAAAATTCCTGCAAGAAGAAGGCATCAAAGCAAAGATGTTTTAGAAAATTGGCCCAGATATTGCTACTCCCAATAGATATTAAGAAGATCGACTATTAATCCTTTATAGGGAGTATTCTATGACTAAACTGGTGTCCTATTTTGTTACTGCTGTCAGCTTTTCATCTATTGGCAATGCCTGCATCGCCCCCACTGTCATCCTCAATGATGATGTGACCCTTTCGGGCGATCAGATTTGTACTAAGAGCGACGGTTGCTATAGTTCCAGGACATTTCTTGGTGGCGGGGTTAATGAAGCTTCTAATTCGGGTCGTATTGTAACTCACAAAGTAACGATAGTGGCTGTTGATAGCGATGACGGTGGAATCAAGTCCACAACCTATTCAATCTCCTCTGCGGACGATCAATTTCAAAAGACCCACCAGATTCGCATAAAAAGTAACTATGTTGGTAATGGAATGACTGCTCGAGGTATCAGTCCCGTTTCGGGAGATCCGAAGGATGGAGCCGCCATTATCGAGATTGGTGGCTGCGGTGGCCCAAAACAATTTAATGATGTTTTGCCAAATAAATCAGTTGATCTCGATTCAATACAATCGGCCACATTCAATAAAGCCGAAAATATGATAGAAATCACCGTTAGGACAGAGTCTTATTGTAATGAACCCAAAGGGTTACTTAAATATGTCAATTCTGGAAAATCTGCATCTGGTCCCCATTTGTACCAACTCAATATAATTCCAACGAATCGCATGATTTGTCCACCCGGCCAAATGCAGCCGGTGGTTGTTACGGTTGAGATTCCAGAGAGCCGCCATTCCGGAGACGTTTTGGAAATCCAAGATATGAGTGGAAAGTCTAACACGCTGGAGATTGAATAACAGGAAAGACATTTCTCATTTTTTCAAGTTCCGCCGAGAGCCCCTCAAGATGCCCCCATCCGGTGATGACTAAGAAGGGCTCCCCACAGGGCAAAGAATGACTGATCTGTACAATGTTCTTTGCCATCCGTTCATTTCGTAAGTTGAGGATTAAAAACTGACAATCGGGATTCTGGTTATTGGAGCAATCGAAATCGCGGCGTTTGGTATTAAGTGGTCCAGCCTCAACAAAAAAATTGTAGTATTCAGAGTTCGCTGTCGCCTTTAAAAGATCAGGATAGGTAGCAGCAAACTTGACCGGATCACTCATAGATTCAATAAATACCACCGGAATCTCCGGCAAGCTGATATTATTACACTTCGATAGCTCCGTTTTCACAGTTTCAGCGGATGTCCGAGAGGTGCTCATAGTCACAGCCAGTTCATTAAAGTTTGTCTGCCGATTCACCAAACTCGATAGGTTTTTAAAGCTAGAATCCTTCAAACTATCTTCACCATTCTGCTGATCATACAGTAATCCCACATTGCCGGTGATGAGATACCCATGCTCAACAGCATCTTCAAGGGTTGAGTATCTGATATGATCACCCACCCTTAATTTCGGGTATACCTCATTAATAGTATAGTCGGAAATCTTATCTGTTTGATTCGCTTTTGCGTACTCACTCGTTGAAAAACTCTCCAAGCCACGAAAATGAAACTGACCCAGGAGTTTTCGACCAACGTCAGATGCCTGTCTCAATTTAATATGGCGCTCTCCCAGCAAAATGATTGGATGTTGGCATTGATTAGGCCGAGAATTTTCATAACCTCGAAAAAACATCGCCCGATAAGGAATATGATCGGCATTTTTGAGAACTTCGATGGTTTTATCATATGATTTCCGTGAAAGTTCCCGAGCTTTTGGATCGATCGGTAGGTTTTGAATAAGTGGTACTAATGACTTCTCTAAGTCCTCCCGTACCATAAGGGTTTCGCACAAAGTGGACACCTGCCCTGCTGAGAGTTCAATTGATGCAGGCACAAGATTCGGACAGCCACTGTCAGACCATGCCAGCAATCCCGTCAGTAATAGTTTGAAAATCTCCATCAAATATCCCTTCAACCGTGGTTATTGGTGGTGTTTTTTTGTGGTGATATCTTGAGAATGAATCAGTGAAGGCACTTAGGAAAGAGTATTTGAATACCTCATAAGCCGAAACCATGAATGGCCAGACCAAAATCTATGTTTTTTGATGGAACCGCAATGGATTCAAAAACCAAAGAAAGAAACTTCTGAATCACCTATGCCAAAAATAAAAAACCCCCGAGGAGTTACCCCGAGGGTTTTCAAAAGCTTTTTAAAGCTTAAAACTACTTCTTCTTAGCAGTTTTTTTCTTTGTAGCTTTTTTCTTTGTAGTAGCTTTTTTCTTTGTAGCTTTCTTCTTAGCCATCTTATCCTCCTAGGATATTTTATGTTGTTGGTTACTCGTTGCTTTCTATTTCAAATTGTGATCAAGGTGACTCTTCTCGTCAATAAAAAAATTTCAAAAAATTCACTTTGCATCATTTTTGCGTTCATTCGATTCCAAAAGAGGAGTCGTTATGCTCGTTCGATTTATGATTTTGAGTTTCGGATTTGTGTTCGCACATCGGATGATCGAATTTCAAATCAACAGGAAACCTTTATCTGAAGCCACTTCCAAGAAGGTCGCACAATTTCAGATTTTGTTTTTCTGGTTGGCAACCATCCTTTCGCCCTGGATTCCAGTCTTGTTTTTAGTTTTTTTTATTTTTGTCCCAAATTT
>JBILOD010000325.1:0-5142 GCA_044374645.1 Pseudobdellovibrionaceae bacterium
AGGAATTTATGTTCAAGGAGCAGGTAATGATTATAGTACGGTAAGTCCTCATTATATAGATGGTTCTGAATTCTCACCTCAGGTAAATATCTCACGTATTATCAATGTTGGAGCAATAGACCTAAATGGATTGGTTTCTAGTTTTTCAGAAGAATTTGAGGACGTCACAATTTTGGCTCCGGGGACAGATATTTATGCAAGAGACTATCGTGGCGCCTACGGCCACCGTGTATCGGGCACAAGTTTTGCCACTCCCATAGTGACGGGAGCCCTTGTTAATGTACTGGCGCTACAGCCTCAGCTCAATCTGAATCAACTAAGACAAATGTTGAAAAAGACGGGTTTTCGAAGCCTCTATCACTCCTTAGTTCCAGATGGCCTCAATGGAGCAGGTGTATTGAATGCTTATGCCCTTGTCCGTGTAGCTGAGAATCCAGGACTAGATCAAACTGCTGAGGCATTACGGTTGCAAGAAAAAGCCAAGTCAATGCCAAGGGGTGCATCTTGCAGTGAACGCGTTTTGGCTTTTAATAATTTACGTGAATCATTTTACATGGATCCTACCCAAGATCGCGCATCGTTGCTTGCAGAGCTATACTTCAAATTTGGTTTAGTTAAAGAAGCAGTATTTATGGGGTCACTAGAGCTTAACTATGATGAAGGTTTTACTGATTTGAAGCGAAGATTTGAGCACCTCATAGGCCGCGGAGTTTCACTAGGATCACCACTTTACCAACAGCAACTAAGCTTTTTAAGATTTATCTCAAGATTTTCGGAAGAATCTGAGATTTACGGCTATTTTCTTGAGCGGATAAAAGAACTGGTTGAAATGGAACATGATGTTTCACCAGAAGCGGTCAGTAAACTTGAAGGACGTGCCCTTTTCTTAATCCGAGATCTTTATCTAAAAGGGAATCGTCAAACACGTGCGCAGGCAATGTTTCAAATAGGGTCAATGATAAATAGCCAAGAAGGTAATCTTGTTTCATCTCCATTATATGCGCCTAAGGTTAAAAATGCCAAAGTGCTAATCAAAATAATCCGAGACTTAATCAAACACCCTTCAGTAGAATCGGGAGATAGAAAATGGCTCCGAAAATGGTGTGCACATTTTGATAAAACGTTTAAGGAAAGTTATCTTAAAAAGACTGGTAAATGTTTGAAGCATTGAATAGGTGTAGGTATCCTGCTTGTAACAAAAAACATCGAGCAATCCCAATTCTGGGAGGAACCGTTGCCGCCTCTCAAGTTGATTTCCCAGAATCTATGAATCAATTGTATTTTTTAAGTTTAGAATTGGTGAGGGTATTGAGGCGTTAACTCCATACCCAATTCATTGAGTTTTAATAGCTGCGGCTTTCCTAAGGCCGAATCAAAACTTTCACGCAAGGTCACATAGTGCCCAGCTCCGTATATCACGGCCACACGCTTATACTTCTTTAGGAGGCGAGCAATGACATTCAGAGTGAACTTGTCGCGACAATCGCCAACGGCGGACGAAATCTTATGTGTATATAATTTGCCACTATGCTCCGGACTGACATCATTATTGGTAATTTTGACATCCAAAATTCGCCCATTTTTGGCCTTGTACCATTCCTTTACGTCATCAAGAGTTGGACAATTTTGAATAGCAAAAAGTCCGCAATAATATGAAATAAAGGCGGGCGCTCGCCGTTCAATCAGGCCCTTGGTCGCCTCATTTTCTCTTACCCACTGAGGAATTTGCCGAGCGGTGTAGAATCCAATAATATCAAGAGCAGTGTAGCCACTTTTCTTCAGGTAGGAATAGATATCTTGATGATCTGGCTCACCAGCGAAAAAGGGAATTCCTCTTTTATCAGCGAGAATCACACCCCATGCGCTTTCGCCTCCCAGAATAAAGTCGGATTTCAATCCCTTTTTAGATTCTTCGAGAAACCATTTTGGACTTTCTCCGGAGGAATTGGGGACAGACTCCACCAACAACACATCAAAGTCATATTTGGTAAATAACTTCTCGACGAGTTTAAGCGTTGGACTCGTTAAGGAGTTTTCGTGGCTGGCTGCAAGATAGTAAAGCTGATATTTGCCGCGATTGTAAATCGCTAAACCTGGTTCTTCTCCTGGAAATTCAGTTTCTAATTCTGGTCCCCACTGACGAATTTTTGATGTTTCCAAAGTAGGTGCACTTGAACAACCCCAAATCAAAAAAACAGCGAGAATCGGTGTCAGTAGCGAAACGAAAGAAATACGTTTTATTGTCATTTTGACTCCTTCTGTAACACCAATCTGCAAACCCTCTTGCCAGAACTTGCACTGACTTTATCCTCAAAATGCAACACTTCGGATTCATGAAATTGCGTTAACACGAAATCAGGTTCGAACGCTGAATAAAGTCTACCGTCCGAATGTCTGGCATCTTCGCCCTCTGTTACTCGCCAGGAAAGGTACATGATACCTCCAGGCTTTAATATACGTCGCAAACTCTGAAGTGCCTTATGTATTTGTGACGTAGGTAAATGCATGATCACTGTTTCGCAAATGACATTGCCATATTCACTACAGATTTCTCGCAATTCGGGTAAGTTAGCCGTTTCAAAGTGTGTCTTCGGATAAAGACTTTTAGCGATTCTAATAAGTTCCTTTGACGAATCGAAGGCCTCCACTATGAACCCGTTGTT
Organism: Pseudobdellovibrionaceae bacterium; assembly: GCA_044374645.1. Lineage (GTDB taxonomy): Bacteria > Bdellovibrionota > Bdellovibrionia > Bdellovibrionales > Bdellovibrionaceae > CAUJGP01. The sequence continues at coordinate 2,664 of JBILOD010000325.1, forward strand.
AGTCAACCAATGGGCGTCTCTGCCATTTCCACAGCCAATTTCTGCTGTTGTGCCACCTTTGATTAAAAACCTTCTAAAAAGATCGTACATGTCCACGGGCTCAGGCTGGGTATTCCAATCGTGGCTGTAGGCAGCAGCTAAATTCTCGTAAGCTTTGGTTGTCAGACTATCATTCATGGAGACTTCCTTTCATCAATGCAGTCAAAATGCGTTCTTCAAGTCTTCGATAATTTTTAATGAAACCTAATTGTTGAAATCCAAATTTCGGCGTTTCTTAAAAATGATTTTTAAACCTTCAACCCAAATGATTCCTTAAAATCCTGAAAACAATTGTTGCAAATCCAATGAGAACGATCAATGGTCGTATAACCTTCTCGAAAGGTTCCCTGAGGACCGGATTCCATAAACTCCGATTGACAAAATTCACAGTGATCAATGATATCGTGACTTTGCCTATAAGGCTGCCAACTGAGGGAAACACCTTTGAGGTAATTTTCCTGTCCCATTGGGACAGGAAGGGCTTTTTCAAGTCGAACCATCTCATCATTAGTAAATACGACTTCATAACCACGTTTAAAATAGAGATTCATCAATTTTTCATTTGTCTTGGATGTTGCCGTAGCTGCAATGCGAAGGTTATTATCGCTCATCCAGGCCTCGCCAATACTTAGAAATTTATTGGCAACACCATGCCTACGAGCGCTTGGTATCACATATGTTGTTGAGAAGAGTCCATATGCAGAGCCATCGTCGGCCTTTTCAATACGAAAAATACAGTGCCCAGTGATTTCGCCGGTTGAGCTTTCTGAAACCAAGACCTGCGCTGTCGAAAGATTAGAATCAAGGTGGAATCGAACTCTTTCTATCAGCCAGGCCATGGAGTACATGGCTTCACCACGTTCGGCGCCAACAACCTCCATGAGTGTCTCTCGCATTCTCTTCGCAACCAACTCAATTTCGCTACTTGATGTTGGATTGATTGGACGAATTTTAAATTCAGGAATCGATTCGTTCATATCAAAAACTCCTGCCTAAATATTTGATCCATTCTTCATTTGGATTTCCCATTACATTCCTTTGTAATCCATCTCGGTGACAACGGCGCCATTGAATAGCTTGGAGTAACCCATTACAACTTATTTTGATTTATCGAGGGTGCGTTAAATCGATGCATGCCATAGAATCATTCCGTAGCTCACATCGACTTCTCTAGACCGCACCTTAGTATCAATAAATTGTAGGACTTCAAGAGTGGCAGGGTCAGACGGAGGTCTGCCGGTCATTCGACTGTAGCAAATGGTTTCTTGTTTCAAGAAACGAATCATGTGTTCTATAGGGGTAGTTTTCCTCCACCTTTGTCATCGATGTTGGCCCGAAGAACCATTTGGCCTCGAAGCTCTGGGCACAAAGCTAGCGACTAACGATTTGCAGGGTTGTTTCCTTCATCCCCGTTGTAATTGGACTCGAACACTTGGTGGTTCTCGGGCATTGGCGCCTCTTGAGGGTCAATTCTTCTTAACGACTCTGGCACAAAACAACCAATATCATCAAACTCGGCGCTGTGGGCTTGAGGAGTAAATCCACTTTGCTCGCTAAGCCCAGCAAAGACCACATCCCCTTTGGGTGGTAAAATTTAACCATTGCAATTTATCATTGTCGTCAGTGTAGGAGAGAAGGAAAGAAAAGGTAGATTGCTTTCGGAATATCCGCCCTGGCTACTCGTAATTCCAATGAGTTTTCCATTCGAATTCACTATGGCGCCTCCAGAAACACCCTCATAGCTCTTCGATCCATCAGGACATAGGACAACATGTTGAAAGCCGGCCTCTGAATAGGCTCCTCCACGATAAGTACACTCAATGCGTACTGGGTTACATCCAAACTGAAATCCTAAAACAAAGACGGGCTCATTAAGGGCAGGTAGACTGTCGGCTAACTCAAAGGGTTCGATAGGCAGTTTTGAGAATTCGTTGTCGGTGAGTGTTTGTTGGAGGAGGTCGGTGCACTTGTTGCCATTAATGGTCTCTGTAGAAATTGGTTGGCCGGTTTTGACGAACGACTCGTTCTCCCTAGTGTAGGCTTTGATTTCCTTGAATATCAGTGCCTTTGAACGGCTTGGCTTTATTGTGTTTTTATCGGAAGCGCGCGATTTTCTGACGGGATTTTTTTTGACACTCGCCATTGTAGCTGTCGCGAGCGGCTTAATCCGGTAGCTTAGTAGCTTAACAAAGTTGTATTGGTTAAAACTATAGGGTGATCGATTTGCTCCTACATAATGGAAACTGTCCCTAAATGAATAGGTATCGTCCTCGGAGCGAGTGGATTGGGCATTTTTAGTTTTCACTTCAACACAAGCATCCTTGGATTTGGCATTTTTGTATAATTCAAAAATTTCAGGTTCGCGGGGATTATTTTTTGAGGCCCTCATGCAGTGGTCGGCTGAGAGCAGAGTGTAATGTACCGTTTGGTCACTACATTC
>JBILOD010000326.1:0-5125 GCA_044374645.1 Pseudobdellovibrionaceae bacterium
ACTCCCTACGCGCGTCTCAAAATGAGCCTCTAAAGCTTAGACAGCCGTTGCCGATGTTGGTTCCTAAAGCATCACCCCCCAATTAATGCTGCTTTAGGCACACTTCTACCCTCTAAATCTTGGTCCTCTCTTTGCAGAACTATAATGTAGCAGCAAAAGTAGCACGCAAGATTGCACTCAATGTTGCGCTTAAAGTTCCACGAACCGCGGCCTAGAGCCAATGTGAACCAACCTACAAAGGAGGCTTTATGAAACAACTTACGATCCTTATCCTTATATCAATTTTGTCCTCATTGGCCTTCGCCCAAGAATTTCAATTTAAATTCACGTACAAGGGAGAATCCTGGACTCATCCTGTGCATGCTGAAAATTGGACCGCCGCCCTCGATAAAGCCAGTAACGAATGCCTTAATCACTTTGCTCATAGCTCAGGGACTAAAAAAATTCGCATTGATCAAGAGTCGGCAGACGATCTCCTCTATACCTGCGTCAACCCTCGGTAAAATAACTCTCCTTCGCGCAATATCAATTGCCTTCCACCCACTTAATAAACTTGATTTTTGTGGGCTTTTCTTTCAAATCTAGGCATGGAGGTCTTCATGGGAATGCTTAGCGCCATCGGTGATTTTTTATTCGGCAAAGATCCTGATATTTTTGATAACAGTGGAAATGTTTCTCATAAATTGAGCAAACGTACATGGGATGCGTGGGCGAATCGAATCAAAATGGACCCGAACTACAATTGGCGGAACCACACTGGCACTCGCGCCGGGAATCGCCAAAATAAGGGGCAAAACGAGAAAAAGTAATTCTCTCTTTGCCCTCACCAAAGGGTTGATCATAGCGAAACTGTGCCGGCCCCATCAAAGTGCACATTAAACTCTGGCCACTCAATCCAAATTCCCTGGCGATCCACTCGATTTTCAGCAACCATGGAAACCACATCACCTAAACTACTCACGAGACTGACATAAATGAGGATAGAACCCAAAATAGTCCTAGCTTTGGGCAAAAAATTTCGTTCTTGAATCTGCACCACTCGGGTCTCTGCCAGAATATCACCTAGGTGTTGTCGTTCTTTATGAAAAAGCGCCAAAAAGTAAATCGATGGCCCCAATAAATATTTAAATTGAGCCAAGAGCACACGAATCACAACTTGAGGCAATCCCAACCCCAGCTCAGGATGATAGGTGCTGATGACCTTCAAACCAAAAAAACGCTGCGCAGGTAATCCCTGGAGAACATAAACACAAAGGACCTCGTAAACCACCCTGGCCGTCCACAAACTTAAGATCAAGAACCATGGCAATACAATATCGTGCCCTCGCCCTGCTTGAACCCAAGCCTTAACTAATAAAGGTATCCAAAAAACAGACCCAATCGCTTCATCAGAAAGATGCGCTAAAGTCCGACGAAAGGTACTGGCCACATACATAAACACCTCATGTTTGGCTTCGCCCTTGCAACCACACAAGAGCTTGTTCGCGATTTAAGAGAACTCCCTCATATTGTAAGTAGAGAGATTCCTTTAAGACAAGTCCTCGCTGTTCGGGCGACACACCGACGACGTCCTGACCCAATAATAAGCACTGAACCGGAGCTTGCGAACGCCATTCACTCACTTCACGAATCATTTCGGGAGTCCATACGCTCAATTGCTCAGCCGCTTCCGTCAATCCACTAAAATGCTCGGACTGCGCCAATGCACCACGCACACCGCACCTTAATCTCCCCCACAGTGACGGCCAGGCCAACACGGCTCCCACCTCTTTCAGCAGACGGGCGTCATTTTTAGAAAGTCTGAATCGGCGCATAATCTCATCCACGAGGAGTAAATAATCTTTGTTGTACGACCAATCAGACTCACTGGCGCAATTGAGACTCCGCTCGCCAATCTCTTTTTGAAAGTTCAGAATCCACATGGCCATTAACCAACCAACCTGGTCTCGCCCCTTCAAACACATCCACGATGTGTTTGAAGTTCGCTGAGCAGAATCTCCCCAATGAGGAAAAAGAATCTTGGGCAAATCCCAAAGTGCAAATCCCGCCAACGCTTTGAGGGGATCTGCCGCCAGCGCTTTTGTGATTTCAACACCGATCCTTTCGCCACTGATCTGTGCCAAATGTGGGGTTAACTCGGCCGCTGCCTTGGCTGTTTCAGACTCAACCTCAAACTGCAACTGACACGCAAATCGTAACAATCTCAAGAGCCTCAAATAGTCTTCAGCAAAGCGTTTACGCGGATCACCAACCGCCCTCAGGATTTTCTGATCCAAGTCTGCGCGCCCCTGCACAAAATCTAAAATTTGCTGGGACCGCAAATCGTAAAATAGGGCGTTAACGGTGAAGTCCCTTCGGGCGGCATCTTCCTCAGGTCCGGTAAACTCAACGTATTCTGGGTGTCGCCCATCCACATAGGGGCCATCTTTACGAAAGCGGGCCACTTCAAACTCCACTCCCGAAACAATCACTCGAACAATGCCAAACTGAATCCCCACTGGGATCGTCTTAACAAATATCTGTTGAATCGTTTCCACCGAAGCATCCGTCACCACATCCAGATCTTTATAGGGGCGTCCTAACAGACTATCGCGAACACAGCCCCCGGCCAGGAAAACTTTGTAACCACGATTCCAAAGTGTTTCTGCGAGCTGCTTTAGCGCCTGCCCCTGCACCCCTGCGAAGAAATCATTCATCCCAACACCCTTCTATTCATCTTGAGCCTGCTCCCAAAGTCAGATAGATCCTAATCCATCAAGGATGACCATAACCCTCCTTAATTAATCCAATGGAACAATCACGACATGTCAACGCTCCAACAAAAAATATCCCAAATTCTGATTGAACATAATTTAAAACACTTTGGTTGGACTCGTTTAAATCGCCCCCTCTCGATGGATTTGTACACGGACTGGATCAAGTCAGGATATCATGAGGATATGAGTTACCTCAGTCACCATGCAGAGGCCAAAGCAACTCACTCCATCTCCCCTCTCGCACAATCTGCGATTGTTTTGACCGTCCCCTACGTTCCGCACCCTTGGCCGTCGACTCAAAAAATACATAACCGCACAGCATTCTATTCGCAGGGCAAGGACTACCACAACGAAATCCCACGTTGCCTCGATCCAGTGCTGGAAGCCCTCCGTATGGAGTTTCCCGCTGATAGATTTGAACTTTTCACCGACTCTGCACCAATTCTAGAACGGGATCTCGCCTACCGCGCCGGACTTGGCTGGATCGGCAAAAATACGTGTTTGATTGATCGCAGGCAGGGCTCTTTGTTATTTCTTGCGGAAATATTCACAACGTTAGCCATTGAGAATGAGCACTCATGGAGTCCCGATTTTTGCGGGACCTGCAATAAATGCGTCGAAGCTTGCCCCACCCAGGCCCTTTCAGGCCAAAGGGAACTTTTCCCTTCTAAATGCATCGCCTACTGGACGATCGAGGCAAAAACCACGCCGCCGGTGGAGCTGCTTCCTCGCCTTGGAGATTGGTTGTTTGGATGTGATATTTGTCAGACGGTTTGCCCATGGAACAGCAAACATTTACCACTGCCTCAACAGAAGGTCTTAGCCACACGGGAAGATCGCGTGGCAGAACTACGTTGGATCTTAACAAGCTCCCGCAAAGCTTTGGCCAAAGAACTCAATGACTCACCATTGGCTCGCGCCGCAGGCTGGAAATTGCAACGCAATGCTATTGTTGTTGCCACAAACAGTCAGTTTGAAGAGCTTATACCCGAAATTAAGGCCTGGTCTAATGACCCTAAACTTCAGACCCTAGTCGAATGGTCTCTGAGCCATTTGGATCCTTAACCAATTCCAAGCTTCTTTAAAAGATCATCAATTTCTGTTTGTTTCAACTTCTTGGCCGCAGTGCCGGACGTCGAAGATACCGTGGCTCTAACATCACCCTGAAATTGGGTGTTAATCCAACGTAATCGATCCAGAAAGGTTTTATTCAGAAGATAACTGAGACTGACACCTTGTTCGAGCCCAAGAGACGCTACCATTTGCTTTAACATTTCAGTGGCATCTAATAGGAACGCTACACACACATTAAAGAACGGCTCGTTGTCACGGATTTGAGAGGCTTTATAACCAACGGCTTTGCAGAGTGCGGCGTAGTCTCCCATCTGATGAATCAAATGTCCTGCGGGAAAATCGGCCGCAAAGTTGGTCGCTAAGCTCTTTGCTCCCCCCATAATACGATCTACAGTCTGACCATATTGCTCGAGGTTGCCCCAAGCATTAGGGTCTCCGTCGGCTTCTTCTAATAGATCCAAAAGCTCTGCGACAAGACCCTTTGACTCCGTCTTAAAATCCTCTAAAATTTCCTTATCAACTGCCATAGGAGAACTCTAACATGACATCAAAACCTGAAGCAACTGACTATGTTCCATTTAGAGTGAGCACCCTGCGAGGCGATCAAAAAATCGATTTTAATGCCTATCTCAGAATCAATGACAAACATATCCTCTACGTTCGTCGAGGTGATTCCTTCGAAGGATTGCGCATCAAGAAATTAAAAGAGAAAAAACTCAAACAAATGTTTATTAAACCAGAGGAAGAGCATCTGTATCGCCAGTATATCGAACGCAATATAGATATGGCTTACGATAAAAACTCTGGAAAGAGCATCACAAATCGGGCCGAAATCATTCAAGGATCTCAAGAGAGTGCCGCCGAAGAAGTTTTTGAAAATCCAGTGTCGGAAATAGCCTACAACGAGGCCAAATCAAACATGGATAAGTTCGTTAATTTTCTTCAAACAGAAAATGAAGCTTTTCAGGCAATGATGAACATCGAGAACGTGGATCAAAATATTGCCCATCATGGAGTCACCGTCGCAACCCTTTCCACAATGGCCATGCAAAAGCTCAATTTCGATCCTAAGCAGGTGAACCTTGTAGCCCTTGGTGGCCTGCTCCATGACTTTGACCATTACCACAATGGGTTGCAGGTCAATAAACCACTATCGCAGTTTTCCGCTGATGAACTTGCCAAGTATAAGCGTCACCCGCAAAATGGCTCCGATGCCGTAAAAGATAAGAAGCACTTTGATCCTCTTGTGGCTAAAATTATTCTTCAACACGAAGAGCACATGGATGGCTCTGGAT
>JBILOD010000025.1:0-15859 GCA_044374645.1 Pseudobdellovibrionaceae bacterium
AGCTGACTTATCAAACTGCAATGGAACGCGGTTTGCGAATCGAAGCACTTGCACCGGATTATCAGCATCCCCACGATCCAAAAATCGCGCTAAGGCCACTTCAACAGAAACCGGTTTAAAGTCACAGATTGTGGGTTTACGGGTCATTACCGAGAAAAAGTCGACGTTCCCTAATCGCATGATCGACTTTGACAAGGCTTCTTCACCCACAGTCAAAACCGATTTCGTGCTTGGTGCCAACATCTCTGACTTTTGAATGGCAGCGAAAATAGTTTTAAAATCGTCTTCCTTAAAGCTGGTCAAAGCTTTATCAAGGAGACCCTTTGGCATCCCTTTAGAAATGATATCTTTGATCGTCTGGTCTGAAACGCGCGAAAATCCAGTCTTTAGGAACTTCTCAAGAGAGATCTTACCATACAGATGAGCATGAGCGATGAACTCACCCAACTTCATGGTATGAGGGTGTGGAAGCGTCGGTGCTGGCACTTCTGGAATGGTCGAACTCACCCGCGGTACCAAAACAGGATCGTTGTCCAAAAGCTTATACTTCATCTCCAAATGAGGATTCACTAACACTGTACCTTCAAGGTAGGTCAATAAACCACCATCTCCGTTAAGCTGAATACGTCCATCAATCAAAAACTCAACATGAACGCCACTTTCTTTATCCCAATCAATAGTTTCTTTATTCTTTAGGACCCCGGTATTACTGCGAATATCCACTTCTACAATACCACGAACGGCCTTGCGCATCTTTTTGGTCTTTGAAATAACCTTAACCCCTTTAGCATTGGTCAATTGCGCCCAAGTCGTAGCGGCCGAGATACCAATCCCCTGCTGACCACGAGTACACTGTCCACGCCCAAATTTGGAGGATGCCAAGTACTCCCCAAACACCCGCGAGAGATCCTCTGGCTCGATTCCCGGCCCGTTATCCTCAACAATAATCTTTACGAGATCGGAGTTTTTACTGGAGCCTGTCCCCGCCTTTACAATAACAATTTCTAAATAGGGCACAATTCCTGCCCCTTCACAGGCATCCAGAGAGTTATCAACAGCTTCCTTTAATGTGGTCAAAACAGCTTTTGTTGGCGAGGAAAACCCCACCTGCTGCAAATTCTTAGCAAAATACTCTGCGGTACTACTCTTGGTGATTTTATTCACAGGTCTCCGTCCTTTTCTTGAATCAATCTACGCTGCGTCCAAAACAGGCAAATCGCAACGAAATGCTTGCCCTTTTAATGTGGAATCTTATTAATTCTTGTTACGGATGGTGGAATGGTGACAAGGAACTTTTTGCTTTTATTTTTTGTTTTGCTAGGCGTCGGCTGCACCCCACAGTGCGAAAAGAGTAGCTTTGAACCCGCGAAACCCATTGCTAATCCCGTTCCCGAGTTCAAGATGAAGGAATTAGCGAGGGGGGAGGGACCCAAGCTTAATGAGGGGGACATTCTGGAACTTCACTATCAATCCTGGATTTTTGATCACTCTCAACCGGATCAAAAGGGCGAATTGGTGGGTGATACTTACGCCTCAGGCACTCCCCTTAAGATTAATTTTGGTAAAGATGAGCTGATCGAGGGGTGGATCGAGGGCTTACGCGGCATCAGAGCCAAAGGTAAACGTCGATTATTTATCCCATCCACCATGGCCTACGGCGATGAGGGTGCGGGCACCAAAATCCCTAAAGGGGCCCATTTGGTTTATGATATTGAGGTGGTGTCATTAACTTCGGTGGCCGCACCATCACCGGTGGCCTCCCCGGAAGGGCCTGGTGTCCCGGAACTTACTGAATCCCCTACTAAATAAGGAGAGTTTTGAGCTAAATCTCGTGATTTTAGTTCCTCAAAGGCCTGATCGATGGCCGTCTTGTGCCCTTTTTGTGTATTGCAGGGCTTACAGGAAGGAACCACATTGCCCTTTGTTGAGTGCCCACCTCGAGCGATCGGAAGCAAATGATCCATGGTTAGTTCACTCGGATGAAAACGTTGACCGCAATGGTGGCAAAGTCCCCTACCCAGTTGGTTTTTCCACCACTGGGTGGCTCGGAGTTCTCTCGCTTTGTGTTTTTCCCGTCGCTGGTGTTCGGGGGATGCCGCAATAAAAAATTCCATGACCAGAGAGGTAAACGAAAGACAATCGAAAATCAAGACTGCGAAGCTGAAAAAAGCAGCAAAAATACTCTCCATACGCATTTTGACCATTGCTCAAGCCCAAAATTGCCTTTATACCCTTCCAAAACCAAAGGAAAGCTCAATGACTCAAGAACAAATGGTCGCCAGACTCAATACGGCGTTTCCCAATTCACAGATAGATGTTTTCGATTTGACCGGGACCCAGGATCACTGGGAGGTCCATGTCACCTCAGAACGTTTTGCAGGTTTGCCACGTATTCAGCAACACAAATTGGTCATGCAAGCCTTTGATGCCGAACTTAAAACCGGCGAAGTTCATGCTCTTACAATGAAAACTAAGGAGAAATAATAATGACTACCCTTGAAAAAATCGACCAAATCGTCACAGACAATAAAGTTGTACTATTTATGAAGGGAACTCCTTCATTTCCCCAGTGTGGCTTTTCCGCCCGAGCCACCGCCATACTTCAAGAACTGAACGTGCCCTTCAAATCTGTTGATGTCTTAGAAGACCATGAAATTCGTCAGGGCATTAAAGAATACGGAAACTGGCCTACCATCCCCCAGCTTTATATTAATAAACAGCTTATTGGTGGTAGCGACATTATGATGGAAATGTACCAAGAGGGAGAACTTCAAGAGCTCCTTAAGAAATAGTTCATCTTTCTTTTTCTTTCAGTCTCGATTTGCTACAGCCACATTGTGGCAAATCGAGACTCTGTTTCAAAGTGATTCACTGTTGCAGTCAAATCTTTACACTCATCAATTTTTGTTTATCCCTATGAATATTACCTAATTTGTAACTCAAGCCACCCTCCATCATAATAAAACAGGAGCCTTTTGGGGTACGTGGAGGAAGCGTTGAATATCATCATCTTTGAAGACGAAGCAATTATTGCTCAAGAAATCGAACAGATTTTAAGAGATCAAATCCAACCGAGGGGCATCACTCGAGTCACCACCATGAAGCGATTTAGGGAAGAACTCAGTAAAAATAGTTTTGATTTGGCTGTCCTTGATATCAATATCCGCAATGAACCCCTGGGCATTGAAGCCGGAGCCTACATCCGAAAAAATCACGAGATGGGAATTGTTTACCTCACCGCTTATTCCACCGAAACCATTATTGATCAACTCGCCGCCATTCGGCCCGATGCCTACCTGCTCAAGCCCTTTAATGAAACTCAACTGGCGGTAGTTGCCAAACAAGTCTTGAAGCAGCAAAAAATAAAACCTGCTCTTGGAACACTCACTCTGGCCAGCAATAAATCCGGAAAACTGGTCCCAAAGGTTGAAGTTTTTCAAGAAGCTCTGGATAAAATATTTATCATTTCGATTTTTGATGAACACGGTGATTTTGTTTATTTCAATGACTCACTCTGCGAATTTACGGGCGAATCCAGAGAGGAACTCATGGCCGCAGGTCACCCACTTTTTCGTGACTCATCTGCCGAATGCTTAATTCGAAAGAACATCACCGATACTTTAAATCGAGGACAAATGTGGGAAGGGGAATTTTGCTTCAACCGCCAGAATCAGTGCGACAGATGGGGCTATTCCTATGTCTTTGAGATTATATCGAAGGATCATACCTCAGGAAGGTATTTTATCTGTATCGGAAATGACATTACTGGTGAAAAACAATATTCCCTGCAGACCAAAGAACAGCTCAATCAAAAAACAACGGAACTCGCACGCAAGCAGCGAGAAATGGCAAGCCTCCTCAAAGAAAGCACACTTTCAGGTTTGAATTCTATTCTCATGCATGAAATCAAACGGCCTTTAGTCAGCATCGCCATGCAACTAGGAATGAAAATGGATGGCTTCCGAAAACATTTGCCACCCAATCTGTTTGAACACCTCCATAAGACCTACTTGAGTGTTGATGGAACTTCAGATCTTATTCTGTATTTGAATACACTCTTTAAGCGAAAGGCCGACGAACCATTCGAAGAATTCGACCTATCTCAAGTTTTGGAGTCCGTTCTAAACTTTTCAAAAACTCTTTTTCCCTACAACGGAATTTCGTTTCAAATCACAACTCCAGATCATAAGGTTGAAGTCTCGGGTTTTCCAGACATACTCTTTATCTCCATTTTGAATTTGGTGAAAAATGCCTGCGAAGCGTTTCCAACAGGACAAATGGAGAAGCATGTAGAGTTGCTTCTTGAAGACGCTGAACATCACTGGGTTATTTTGGTGAGAGACAATAAAATTGCAGGCATTCCACCTGAAATAGAGAAAAAGCTTTTTACAAACGAAAACTTTACCAGCAAGCCAACAGGCTCTGGCCTGGGCTTAAATATCTCTGCCAGCATTTTAGGATCAATGAATGCAAAAATCGAGCTACTGAATACAGGTGAGAATGGTTCGACTTTTCTTATTCGCTTTCCTAAAGTTGCTTTGACAATAAAAGACGCCGCTTAAACCTTACGAACTAAACGGTCCAAAGAGTATTTACCAGCCCCTTGAAACACGAGCAGTATGCAGGCAGCCAGGTATAAAAATGCCATCTCTTTTTTGGCAAAGGGATCGGCGCCATGAACGATGAAAAACGCCACCGCCATCGTGAACCCCAACAAGAAAGAGGCCAGACGAGTCCATAGCCCTAAGCCAATGAGAATTCCCCCGAGGAACTCACTCAGAGCGGCGCTCCAAGCAAAAACGATGGGCATCGGAAATCCCATAGCCCCTACCCCTTCAACCAACATATCTGGAGGTGGCATTTTACCTATACCGTGAGCAAATGCCATGGTAAAGCCAATGATTATACGGAATACCAATAAACCCAAATCCTGATTAAATAATGCTTGTTTCATGGAAGCTACGCTATCGTCTGACCTCATTCAATGCAAGCCGAAAATTGGCACTTTGAGACCTTTTATCTAGACTGTTTACATTTACGTCTCACTCGGCATTCGACGAACAGCATTAGTGGTAAACTGCCAGTGTTTACAGATAAAGACGAACCTTCCGGGAACAGTTTCTTCACCTTTCTTGTATCGCTCCAACATTTGGCAAGAAATCGATATTGAATTCTTAGGTGCCAACCCGAGAAAAATTCGTTGGTATGTCGATAATCTTCTCTATCATGAAGAAACTAACCCTGACCATGTGCCCTACCTAGGCATGACCCTGCGAATGAATCACTGGGGTGTTTGCAAAGATGGTTCTGGATGGTCGGGGGCAGAGTTCGCAACAGACCGCCTCGACAACAGCGAAGCTCCAGCCGTAGAATATTGCTGGATTCGGGTTTATAAAGGGAGATTCGATCATTAGTAGAGACTTACTCTTCCAAAGAGATTGTCCCACCACCCTCAAACGTATTGAAAGTGATCTTGGGTCGAATGGCCCTGAGAATCTGACGCAACTCTTCGTTGGCAGCAAGGTCATTTTTAAGAGCCTTTTCGAATAGCTGTTGTGATACAGACAATAGAAGCTGTCGATCGGTCTCATCGTGGATTGTGGTTTCAGTGAATACCAGCGTGGGATGTCCATCCACCATTTTGAGTTTCAAATACCCACTTTTAAACCACTTCGCTTTAGTTCTCGATAATTTCATTTTCATTTCAGCATGAAGCTGCCCGCTATCCCAAAAAACAAAAAAGGGATTGCCGTCTTCCATCAGTAGCGCGTACCGAATAGAACGTTTTGATTTAGGTTCCTCATTATTGTTATAGGCCCGGAGAAATTCTGGTATGGATCGTCCCAATCGCTGAACAAGGTCTACTCTAAGTACCTTGTCCGTCGCTTGAAGTTTATCATAGAAAGCATCACGTCGATCGGTGTCTTCACGAGAAACCATGCCGCTGAGTAAAGATAAAACGATTTCTTTATTCAACCCGGGTTTGTACTGCAAGACTGAAACCTTTGGTGAATTCCAAAAGAATCTCCCTTTTTCAACAACCAGCTCAACGGTCACTGATGATGGAGTATAGTTCCTATAAATAAATTCATTGGACACCTTTTTGTAAACCAGTTTATAAAAAGACAACAGGGCTTTTTCTATACTTCGCTGACTTTTTTGTGAAACGACCACACCGCCATTTGCGCGAGCATTGAGGATCTGCAGCCGAGGTTTCTTTTCGGCATCCAACGAAATCAACATCTGCAACACTTGCGCTGTTTCGGAGGGGTTTGTCGCCTTGTCCGTATTGCCAAAAACCAAATTGATACTAAACTCCAAGTCACGCTGCGTGGAATACTTAAAGGTTCCTACAGCATGCCCCAAGACTTGATCAATATAAGGATGGATCATCACAGGCATGGAAAGGTTTTCGTCTCGTTGCCCCCAATACCGACGAATGGAGTAAGCACGATATTCGAAAAGGGAAACCCAAATCTTTTTCAATCCCTGTTCAATAGCAGAAGCATTCAGTTTTTTTATTACAGTGCTTTTATAAAGCCCTGTTGCCAAAAGATCTTCGACGTCATTATTACTTCTAAATGAAAATGGTCGGTCTTTTGCGCCATAGTAAAAACCCAGTTCATTCTCAATGTGTTCGAACAAGTTAGAGTTGATACGTCGATTTGGTTGGCTATCCAAAATAGCTGTGCGAAAGTTTTCCAACAACTTCTTAACTAAGAGTTCGTCATTCGCTTGCTGAGCCAGCTCTAACTGGCGGAGTAACTCCCAATACAGGTATCGAAGCGACTCCCCTTGGCTCACATACGTATCCATGAACGCTTCAAAATACCCACTCGAGAGTGAGCTAATGTCTGGTACCAGATCCGGAAAACTCCGTTTGAATTCCATTAAACTATAATACTTATCTCCCGAAAGATGGCGGGGAGAAAACTCCAAGATGTGATCTTTGGTGAATAGAGCCCGCTCTTTACGGTCTGCTGAAGGCGGCAAGACGGACTTCATTCGGGACGCCGGCACATAGACTTCATTCCTCCCAATAATCCGACACCCCGCAACCGCGCAGTTCAAATCAAAACTCTGAAACTGAGTGGCCATTTTCAACAATTTAACATCTTTGTGAGCCCTTTGACTCAGAGCCATGGGGATTCCCAATTTTTCTGCCAACAACTGAACGTGTGTCGCCTCCATCGAAAGCGGCTGACTAACAATAATTCCGGCGACCAGTGGCAAATCTTCAATGAGTGGTAACTCACTTAAAACGAGAATGGCATCAACCGGGATCGCCTGTTCACGAACCTTTTGCTGGTACTCGGCGGCGGTCAGAAATAAAAGGTTTCCGGAGCGAGCCACCCCAGCAACATACAGCTTATCAATGGGGAGTTGATGTTCGCTACTGGGCTCAAACGCAACAGCCGAGACCTCAGTTTGTAGAGCCTCCCGACAAATTGGGTTCGCCCAAGCAGTGGAGGCCATTAACACTAACCATTGAATAAGAGGGATCAATTTCATCATTAATGCCACATCATACAAATGAGATGCCATCAGGGTCTGTCTCTTATACTAGGTCTACTGGCATCTCATTGGAAATGAACAGACTGCGAAAAACTGAGAGAGAATAATTTTCCAAATTTTTGCGTTCTTTGTTACCTGCGAAGATAAAAACGTGATGAGCCGGATATTCTGAGGTAATGAACCGTGCTTGACTTTAATGATTGGGGGAATCGTTCATGGCAAAATTCATACGATCTTTGGCTTTGGTTTGGATTGTTTTTCAGAGTGCATTTACGTGGGCTTTTGACTCTCTTTACCCCAAAACCACATTCCAATCCACTTTCACACAACGCGAAGAATGTCTGGCATTTGCATCCACGGCCCTCGCCTATCGGGATGCAGCACTTCAAGCTCGGTATCAAAAGATTGACCCCGTCGACGGAACCATCAAACACAATAACTACTCACGTATTTATCTTGGCCAGCACAATACGGCCGTATTGCTACTCCACGGGTTTTCGGCCTCACCCTTTGAAGTCGAAGAGGTCGCTAAATACCTACACCAACACAACCAATACACCGTCATCATACCCTTGATCGAAGGCTTTGGTGCGACAGCCCACATTGCCAACCAACACACATTGAAGGATTGGCAGCGGGGGGTGCGTGAAGATATCGCCTTGCTCTCACTCTGTTACGATAAAGTGATTCTCGGTGGGTTCTCCTTAGGGGCTGCCTTACTCACAGATTATTTGTTTACGATGGCTCAGCCTAACCCCAAAATGGTTGGTTTTTTTTCTCTCTCACCGTTCCTAGACACGAATTCAATGTTTCTGGATTTTCTGCAAAACGTTATGGGCACTTTTCAGGACTCTTATAGTTACCAATTCATGTACGACATGTCAGAGAACCAAGATATCAAAGTCATTCTTCAATACCCTGAATACTATCTTACAGAATTCCCTATGAAAGCTTCCAAGCAAGTGATTCATTTAGGGGAGTTACTGAACAAAAAAGCTGCCAGAGCCAAGCTGAATCTGCCGTACTTTTTGAGTTACACCGACAGCGATACAGTCATTAGCCAAAAGGTCGCAGCGGCCATATACCGAAATAATTTTGGTGATCAAAAAGAACAACTGATCTACAGCAAGGAACTCAAAATCCCTCACCAAATCACTCGCCCCGAGGTTAATCCATTGATTGAAGACTTACTTTTTCGAATTAGTGCCTTTACGAATCAGATCGCTCCCGAACTCCAATATGATGCCAAATGAAAAAGTGGTTAACCTTTACTGAGATGCACTTGTTGGGGTCGGATCCATCAAATATCTAAAATTTCATACAATCGATGAATTGGAACAACCTCAATTTTTTCTGCGAGGGAATAAGATTTTTCGCCAGGATACACGACCGATATTTTTTTTAACTTCAAATCCTCCAATGCTATTCGCATTGACGGAGTAATTTTGGGCGCATCTGAAAATTTAGCTTCTATTCCATAAAGTCCTTTTGGCGTTGGTATAATGAAATCAATCTCTGCATCTGATTGTGTATTCCAAAAATGAATGTCTCCTTTATATTTAGCACGAATGGATCCAAGGACAAAACCTTCCCAAGAACTTCCAAGCTTGGGATGGGCCAACAAGTCCTTGCGACTATGAATGCGTGCTAGACTGTGGAATATGCCAGAATCAGCAAAATAGAACTTGGGACTCTTAACTTGCCTCTTACTAATGTTAGCGTGCCAAGGTGAAAGTACTTCAACCATAAAAGTCCCTGCCAGAATATCTATATACTTCTTCGAAGTCGCATCTGAAATTCCAAAATTGCGACCTATTTCAGAGTAGTTTAATATCTGACCATTGAAATGACTCAAAAGCGTCCAAAATCGTCTAAGAGTCATCGAGGGAATTTGAATTCCGAGCTGAGGAACGTCTTGCTCCAGAAAAGTACGAATATAATCTTCCCGCCACTGCAATGATTGAGCCTCAGAGCTTGCAAGAAACGATTTGGGAAAGCCTCCTCGGACCCAAAGTCGATCGTGTCGATCTTCTGAAATCTCAGCCATCGAAAAACCAGAAAGGTGGTAGTATGAAATTCTACCAGCTAAAGATTCAGATGACTGCTGCAATAATTGGCGAGATGAACTTCCAAGAATAAGAAATCGGAGACTCTTGTTTTTATCCACATAGTACCTTAAAAAAGGAAAAAGCTCCGGCCTTCGCTGAATTTCATCAATAATAATTAATCTTTTCGCACCCTTAAATGCCTGTTCAGGATTATCAAGGGCAATAAGATCTTGTGGACTTTCAAGATCAAAATACAAATCTTGCTTGAAGGTATTTGCCAGTGTGGTCTTTCCGCACTGACGCGGGCCCAACAATGCTACCACCTGTGCGGATTTTAGGCGTTTTTGTATTTGTTGAATATGAAAATCTCGATTTATCATACCTTGTATTTTCGCATAGCATATTCGAATTTACAAGGTCGATTCAAACCGAAAACGAGTGGTTTTAATTGCCAAATCAAACTAATTGGTCGTTCAAATAGGCCATTCAGAGTAACCCATAATTAGAATTCCTGTACAGGATGGATTTCCAATAGATGCCCCAACTAACGTCGAGGGAAAGAAACAGAAAAAGCTAACTTTAGATTCGGTAGCAATCTAACGAGATCGCAACAAGTTCCTGATCTTCGGAGGTTTCGATGTCTTTTCTCGTTTCGACAATAAAGTCCTGTAGACGACTTTTGACACGCTCAAAGTCTTCCACACTCATGGTATAGACAACCGAGTAGTGAAACGAATCTTCTCCTCCTTGAACCGCATTCATAGCAGCTTTCGTTCTCCAATTATTGTGATGAACGGCCACAAATGGCGAGTTTTTTGACAAATGAATATTGTTGAGATTGCGAATCCAGAAATTTCCTTTCTTTTGGACTAAATTGAGACTGCGGAGCTTTTGAAGACAGCCTTCAATAAAAGGCTCTGATAGTCGAAGGCGCTCGCTAATACTCTTTACAGTCTGGTAGCGGGGTATCCCAACGATCATATGAATGGCGATCCAATACCAAGCGGAATAGTAGGTGAAGTCTGTCTCTCCATTTGGAATAACATCAGATTGAACTCGGCTACCAAAATCTCTTCCTTTACCCTTCAGCTCCTTGAGCCTGCGCAATATGAAACTTCGATAATTGGAACTAGTGGCTCTTGCCAGACTCACCAGGTTTACAAAATAGTCCGATTCAAGTTCACTCAGTCCACAATAGTTGGCAATGCCGAGAGCCTGATCGGGAGTGAGCTGAACATTGGAGTGCAGGACTTGTGACAAATAGGAGCTCTGGCAAGGCGCAGCTTTGGCCATCTGAGCTTGAAACCCTCGAATATGTTTATTTTGGCCTATTACCTGCCTTAGGTACTCGCGATAATCATTGTAATCATAGATACTTATAGCCATCGTTTATAAATTATAAATCAAATGGGTATTTTTTAATATCTTTAATCTGGAACAAATCTTGAAACGGCCGTAAGTCTATTCCCGCTCAGCACACTGAGCGTTAGGAGAAAATCAATGAAAAACAGATTTTATTTATCTTTAATCGTGTTCGCCATAAGTCTTAGAGTCTTAGGTCTTGAGGCTCAAACCGATATACAAAGTCCAGAACCCGGGAACTGTTCGTATGAACCCGTAAACCCAGATGATGACTTTGTTTCACACGAACATGTTTACCGCATTAGCTTTTTGCAGGATTTGCCCCTTCGCCTCACGCCCAATAAATATGAATCTGGGTATTCACAAACTTTTACTGTTTATTACCAAGGTGGCAAACTCATTTCAGGTGGAACTGGAGGGATCATTCCTTCAGGACGCGGCACATCCGAATATCTACCGTACACCCCTTATTGTGGGATCACCTATTATCCTGCAGCTTCCATGAAGACTCGAGACGAAGTTGATCACACGCGAGACTTTAAACTCTTGGAGTCAAAAGTTCAGGCTGGGACTCAAATTGAATTTGAGCACTCCAACTATTTTCATGGAACATGGAAGGATGGGCGATGGATTGTTTCTGACCTAAAATGGGTCAATCATTCCAGAAAAGAACTCTTTGAGTACGAAACCCGAAAGAAAAATAGCTCCGATGAATGGGAAACCTACGTTCCTAAGGTTGGCGACGGTGTCTTTACTATCGCTTGCCATTCAAATGCATTTTTGAGTGACAATAACCCAAATCTGACGATGCAGATGGTTCTAAGCTCGTTTCCGGCCGAATCGATCAAAATAGAGAAACGCCATCATGAATCAAGCGACTGCCAAGAATAGGACTCATCTATGATCAAATTTATACTCTTTGGACTATTGAATATTGGACTATTGAATATTTTTTTACCCTCTTTCGGATTTGCTCTGGGAGGCAGTTCTGGTGGAGGTGGTGGTGACCGAACTAATATTGATACCGGTGCCGCTTGGTTTATCGGTGCCGATCGTTCCATTTCCATTTGTACGGTGGCCTCTCAAGACTTTATTTGGAACAAGAATGAAATTGAAACGTCCATCATCGAGTCTTTTAAGATTTGGGAAGACTATGTCTCAGAAAGAGGAGTGGAAAGAGATCGAAATTCCTATCCCGATACAAGTCATCCACTCCTTCCATCGGCTTATAGAATGTCCTTTAAGGTGAATTTCTTGAGTGCTTGTGATGGATCAGAAAATCTAACCATTTATCTAGGTGAAAGTAGCCCAGAGGTCGCCCTCGCTCGCTCAAAATACATCAACCCCATCGGAATGGCTGAGCGGACCAATTTTGACAAGCTTGATGGCTTTGCTAAAGGTTTCATTTGGATCGATAAACCCGAGCTAAACTCGTGGGAGAAGCCAACCACTGAAAATCTCAAGCTCCGTGCTTTTGGTGTACTACTTCATGAACTGGGTCATGTCTTTGGGTGTAATCACGTAGCAGGAACCATTATGGACGAAAATATTTCCCTTTATGCGACTCCCAACGGCGATTTCAGACGAAAGATGCGAAGCATTGATTACAATCGGCAACTCATACCCTGCATGACTTGTTGGGCAGAGTACCCAGGAGAGCGCTCCAGTCCTACAGCTTCAGGCGTGTCGCCTGAAGTGTTTGAAATCTTCACAGGAAGAATTCCGATTGGGATCACTAAGATAAAACTGATAGTGAAATCATATCCACAGCTTACTTTTATTGTCAGCGATGAAAGAGGCGCTACAGAAATTCCAGTCCAATTGGCAACCAACTTACAATGGATTCAAACGAGTGGAACGTCTGTCTTCTATGTCGACCGTGCGGCTACAAATGATAGTGGTTTCAGTGAAACTACCTATCGTCGTACCGGGGGCCATGTCGGCATATTGAAGGGTCGCATTAGGAATCCGAAGGTTAATCCACAAGAGAATGTTGAGAATAAATGGTTATTTCTAACGATCCTTTTTAATGATGATGCAATTCTGCGAGCGACTATTCTCAAGGAAGAAGGAGAGCTGGAACTCTTTAAATCGGCCCCAAAACCTTCTACACGGTAAATGCCCTGCACGGGAATGTCCCAAATGAGTCACTCACAATCAACCGTTTCATTCGTATGAAAGCAAGAAAGTCTTAACAACTGGGATCACGATGATCCCAGTCAATATTCGCTCATAGCTGATTCAATCCGTCCTAAACCTCTCTTTTGTGTTTAGAGACTAAAATTTGGACACCCTATGGGGCCTGATGATCCATCCGAGACTCCCATCAATGGTTCACGCCCTTCGGCAGTTATTCGATCTGATCCAGAAGTTTATTGATATCCTGAGCGAGATCTTGAAACTCATCGTTTGGCCGCAAACTAATACGCCGACTTTTGTTCCCTTCCAGAATCTCACTTATAACAAAACGTATTCGGTAAATTGGGCCAGCAATTCGATGTGAGTGATAAACACCCCACCCAAAACAGAGCAAAGGAAAAAGTGCCGTGGCCAATCCCAAGTAAATCCAAAGCAATCTAAGCTCAAGTTGTAGCTGACTTTTCACTTCCTCCGCCATTGGGCTCATTTCAACAAGCAACTGATAATTCTCTCTCAGAAAGCTGAACATGATGGCCCCGTACATTCCGCTCACTAGGAGAGCGGTCGCCGCAACAATAGCACCAAACCTGAATTGGAGGTTTGGGTTCACCCAAAAACCTTCGATGGTTCGTCTATTACCTTTACTACTACTCACGACAACTCCCACATTCGCTGATAAGCCCGTCGAAATTTGCAATTTCATTATCGAGGGCATCTTTGGTGACCGAGGCCAATAACAGATTAGAATTAATTTTGATGATCCCCGAAGCGTCTTTCCTTGCCTTGAGGGCTTCTTTATTGAGCCCAATGATAATATTAAGCCGGTCTCTTTCTTTCACCTTCTGTTTAAGCATGACATTCATACGCTCACAGCGATCACATAACTTTTGTTTACACTTGCTGCATCGATACTCAGCAGCGCCTACTACCAATGCAGAATTGAATGATGATAAGAATAAAAGAAATCCAACTAATCGCACGACCAAGAAACCCCACTTCAGGATCAAGATTAATGAACTCTACTAAGAATGCCAAGCGGTTTTAAAAGAGCTCCTCTTCAAAAATGATTGCCATCCGCACGAAGCTATATAACTCTTATTTAGAGTACGATTCGAAATCTGTCGGGCATCCATAGCGATAAATGCCCGCCTTCAATTCTAGCATCAGTTTATTAGGAGAACATTTGCTTATTTTCGAAAAAAAAGACTCAATGAAAAAATCGCTCCTTCTCTTTAGTGTGATGGCCGTATTCATGATGTTGTCCGCTACTGGCATGCCCCAGAATAGTGCTGAAAACGCCCCAGAGACTCTTGATTTATCACTTGCAGAAGCCTTGCAACAGGCTAACAAGATGAATACTTATCTCAAACAGGCCCAAATCGACTGGGAGCTGGCAAAGAATAGTTACGAGACGAAGTTTTATAAGATCAGTTTTCCCACTTTTGGCTTTGTGCTTTCGGCGGAATCACCCCTGACGGTCCACCAAGTGGCCGGCAGCGAAGCATGGGACAGTCGCAAGACCCTTGACTCCCGACGGCGCGGCCAATTTAATGGTGAAATTGGTTTTGGCATTTCTCAGTTTAACTTGTTTAATTCCTGGATTGACACCATCGATCTGAAGGTTGCAGAGATTGCAAAAGAGAGAGCCGCATTGACCTACCTCAGAGAGAAACGGAATGCAAAATTTGAGGTGATCAGCGCTTACTTTGAACTTTTCAGAACACTAAAAAATGAAGAGATCGCAGGAAGGGAAGTGAATTTATCGAAGGCCATCCTGCGGCTGATCAAAGCAAAAAAAAAACGGTCCCAAATTGAGGATTCTGATGTTGAATCGGCGGAATTAGAAGTCGCTAGAGCTGAAAAAAGGCTTTTGACAGCACAAACCCAGAGTTTCGAGAACCGTTATGCATTTATTAAAACCTTGGGCTGGGATACCAACACCCAATTTCGTCTGACCACGGAACCACGCTACTATGATTTGAAGATCAGCCTCGAGAACGTCAGAAAAACTTACGAAGCAAGTAGTGAAGATCTTCAGTCATCAAAATTAGGCGTTGAAGACGCAGAACTTAAAGAGGATCGGGCTTATCGAGAACGGTTCCCAGTTAAGGTCACAATCTCTGCCGTCAACTGGCTTCATCGTTTTGGAAACTATGCTGATGAATCTGTCATTGAAACAGGCACCACGCCTCAAGGGAATGTCGATCTCACCCTAAACATCAGCGTTGATATTCCGATCTGGGGGGCCGACGGCCTCGCCAATCAATCCCCCATCAAAGAACAAATTCTCAATCGTAAGAACAGCGAAGAGGGCCTTCGCAGAACTCGTATGAATGGATTACTGGATGTAGCTTCCGTCTATGGCCGAATTATTAGGAATAAAGGTGAAATCAATGCTTCTCGGGAAAACCTCCTCAAGTCGACAGCCCTACTGACACGCAAAATGCAAGAGCCACTGACTGACCAAGGACGGCGATTGGAGCTCAAAGACCTACTCTCAAGCACAAGAGACCTGGAAGTCGAGTATTACGACAAAACCATCTCATACAATGAATTGGTTATGCGTTTGAGCAATCTCGTTGGCAAAGACCTCACCGAGGGAGCACTATGATGGATCAACTAAAATTCATTCTTTTTACCTTGATGGCCATTTATTTTTTACCCTCCGTAACCTTCTCGACTCCTAAAGCCATTGAAATGGCCGACCGAAACTTTAGATCTTTAGAGAATTTGCAAGCTAAAGAGCGCCAAGCCCCCTTTCAATTGAGCCTCAATTTTCTAACGGGACAGCCATG
>JBILOD010000419.1:0-4030 GCA_044374645.1 Pseudobdellovibrionaceae bacterium
AACACATTGGTGAATTTGATGAGCCCAGGCCCGAACTTCTTCGGTCATCGGTAAGGGCATGGCATCCATAAGGTGAGTCCGCCCAGTTTTCACGACACCCTTTAAGGTGAGTGCCTTCTGTTCCAACGCCTCCGCCAAATAACGCAGATTTGGGATTAGAGACTTGTTGCATTGGAGAACACAGTTCAAATGAATCGCCGTTGGAATCACATCATTACTACTCTGCCCTAAATTCACATGATCATGGGGATGCACTCTTTCAGGGAGAGACGTTGAGGCCAAAGCGGCCACGACTTCATTCATATTCATATTGGTGCTCGTGGCCGATCCCGTCTGGAAGACATCCACCGGAAACTGATCAAGATATTCACCCTGTTGAATTTTTTCAGCCGCTAGGTAAATGGCTTCAGCCATTCCAGGGGGCAAGAGGTGGAGGTCTCGGTTCACATGTGCAGCAATTTTTTTGATTCGGGCTAAGTTTTGCAAAAAAGATTTTGGCATCAGCAGGCCACTGATCGAAAAATTCAAGATCGCCCTTGCGGTCTGCGCGCCATAGAGAGTCTTGGTCGGAATAGAAATTTCCCCAAAACTATCGTGCTCAATACGAAATGGTTGTTGTGCGTCCATTGGTTGATCCCTAATCGATTCATTCACGCCTGGTTAACTCAGAAACGAGGTGATCACTTCACCCTGTGAAATGGAAACGCCATCCACATCATAATGTTGTTCGAAGTCTTCCTCAGCTTGAGCTAAATACTGTTTATTGAGTGCTTCGAAACTCTCAGTTTCGAGACGAACCGTGCTGCCTAGTTCAGGTACGACCGTACGCCAACCAAACACGTCATGCAATCGACGCCTCAACTCATCGGAAGCAGAAGGTTCACCATGAGTGATGAAAACCCGTTTAGGCATCAAGGCCGTTTTTGAAAACCATTGAATGAGTTCCTGAGCATCCGCATGAGCGGACATATTCTCCAGCCGTTCCACCCGCGCCTTGATCGGCAGATACTCACCATGCACTTTGAGTTCTTCAGCTCCGGCCAGGAGCGCTTCCCCCCGCGTTCCGGCAGCCTGATACCCAGTTAATAATATTGTATTGTTGGCATCACCCGCACGTGTTTTCAAATGATGAAGTATACGACCACCACCCAACATTCCACTCCCCGCAATAATAATAAGTGGGCCCTTCATTTCATTGAGATGTTTGGAATCCTCAACACTTCGCACATAACTCACCGCCTGAGAAAAAATACGGCACTGATCTTTTGTGAGTCTGTGCAGCTTTTGATGTTCACAAAAGATCTCCCCGACGTCGGTGGCCATTGGACTATCGAGATAGATCGGAACTTTTGGAATCCGCTTTTCCATTTGCAGTTGCGCCAACATATAAATCAGGGATTGGGCCCGACCAACAGCAAAGGATGGAACTAAGACTACGCCCTTTCGATCAAAACTGTCATTCACCAGCTTGGCTAACTCTTCCATAGGATTTGAAGCCGAATGCCGACGATGACCATAGGTGGATTCAGTGACCAAATAGTCCAAGGGAGGAAGAGACTCAGGCGCCCGAAAGATCAAGTCGTCGGGCCGTCCCGCGTCGCCGGTAAACCCAATTCTCGTTTCTCCAATATACAAAATTGCAGAGGCCGCACCTAAGATATGGCCCACATACTGCAGTTCAAAACTTAAATCGGGATCGAGGTGTTTGCGGACTCCAAACGACAAGGGCTCAAAATAGGCCAAAGCCGCTTCGCCCTCTTGCTTTGTGTAGAGTGGCAGCGCCGGATGATGCTTGGTTTTATGTTTACGATTCAGCCAGTCCGCCTCTTCTTCCATGAGGTGTCCGCAATCGGGCAATAGAATGGAACATAAATCGCGAGTGGCAGCCGTCGCATAGATTTTTCCGCGAAAACCTTCTTTGATCAGGCGGGGAATATAGCCCGAATGATCAATGTGCGCATGTGTAAGAAGAATGAAATCAATTTTCTCCGGTGGCATTGGGAAGGGCTCCCAGTTTTTAAGTCGCAAAGACTTCAAGCCCTGGAACAATCCACAGTCGACCAGAAAATTTCGGGTACCATAGGAAATGAGGTACTTCGAACCGGTCACTGTACCAGTCCCTCCCAAAAACTGTAGGTCGAAACTCATATCGCCTCCTTTGCGTTAGAAGTTGGTTCACACCAACCTCTTCCTATTTAAGAGTATTAAAGAACCAGATCCATAACTGATGATCTCTAAACCACCTACTGGGCCCTTTAGGTGACTATTGGAATAGCCTTCTCGAAAACTGTAGTTCGATTGACAAAGGAGCCAAAAAACCTCAAGGCGAGAGATCATAGTAGGAAGTATTAAAATACCTTAATTTTGTAGCCGGTTCCAAAAGCCTGAAAATCATGAAATCTAGATTTTTCGTTCTTACCCTAGATGAACTCAATAAAACGTGATTACGTACTTCCACACCAAATTTAACGATGACGTATATCCATCAAGGAAATGATAAGGAGTCTTTATGAAATCTCTAATACTTCTAACGTTAGTATTTTCAACAATCACTACCTATGAGCTCACCCTCATGGCGGAGGAGCCCACGACGACGGTATCCCGTAGTTCGATCACAGAGGCCAAAGTTGAACCTTCGGGTTTTACCCCCTATCTAGGTATAGGAGGCGGCTACACACAGTACCATAAAGACATTCACGTTGAGGGCCTTCCATCATCACTCAAGTTCTTAGGGTCCTATTACACAGAAAACAAAAACTATGTGTTTGATGTCGGTGTCGGCGTGATGAATCAGACTTTTTCGCAACGATCTGCCCTCAAGAGAACCATCGCCGATACCACTCTTGAAATCGCAGCCCGCTATCGATGGGCCACCTCCAATTGGGAAGCTGGCCTGGTGGAGGCGACGTTTTTCAATGAAGGAAAATACTATAGTGCCAACCAAGCGGACGCCCAATTTGCAGGATTGCAAGTTCTCAAAGGCTTTAACCTGACCAAGCACATCTTAGCTCGCGCCGGCGGCCGAATCATGACCGATCTCAATGTGAACGAGCGAGCTGTCAATATGGCCATGATCGATCTACAACTCGGATGGGCGGCCAATAAAGGCGATACCCTTGCCATCGCCACACCGTCAAAAACAGTGACGGCCACAGAGACTACGACCGTCGTATTCCCTCCCACCGCTGAGGCTGCCACCAGACCCGCATCGACCGAACGCAGGGTGGTATTCCCCCAACCTTACGAAAAGCTCAGCGAGAGAACCTATCGCGAGTTGATGAACACCAATACTTTGGCACAATTTGATGTAAACAGTGCCAAGCTCTCTAACCTCACCCAAAAAGACATCGCAAAGCTTTCTGCGATTTTAGCAAAGAACTCTGATTTGTTTGAGAAGGTAGAAATTGTCGGTCATGCCGATTCGTCTGGTACCGATGAACATAATATGGAACTTTCCAAAAAACGAGCCGAAGCCGTCGCTAATGTTTTTATGGCCAACGGCCTCAATGCGGATCATTTGGTGATCACTGGCGAAGGGTCGTCGAGTCAATCTAACCTTCAATCCCAGACCCCTAATAAGAGACGAGTAGAAATTCGTTTTATTGATGTGAAAGACTTTTCTAAGCTCGAAAAGCTGATCCAAGCACTCTAAGACCATCACAATTACATCCAACCCTGAGACTCCTTTGCCGCGGACGGTCCGCTAACGGACTTTCCGCAATCTGAGATTGAAATGTCGATCCTTCTTTATTTGCCGCAAGCGAAGTGCGGCTTGCCGAAAGGATAAACCTTATAGGAATATTTTCCTCCAAACATGTCGACAACGTTATTTGATGTCGAATAGAGCGGATCAAAGACAACCATTCGAATACCCTGATGCCCTACCAAAAAGACGACGGGATTGATTCGTGCGGTGTCGTTGAATCCATAATCCAATCCCGAGTGCGCCGAAAGATCGAGTCGAAGTTCCGCTATAGAAAAAATATCTTCAAGCAGATTCTGCAGAGATAAATTGATTTTATTCATGGTC
>JBILOD010000274.1:0-5737 GCA_044374645.1 Pseudobdellovibrionaceae bacterium
CCACCTCGGCATCTAACATCCAGCTGGTAGCACTATCATTAATGAAGGTCGTAGCCACCAATCACAATGACCTCAATGCCTTTGCGACGGCACGCAGCTCGGGGCCTTCCTTTTCGCCTTGTCGGTGAATAAGGTAGACACTTTGCCGTCGCTGTTTTTCAGGAATGGGGCAGGGGTATTGGACCAATTGGTATTTGGGAAGGACTTTTTGGTTATATAAATTCACCACAAACTCCGGCAAATAGGCCAAAGCTAAACCTTGGCTACATATTTCAAGGGCCGATTGCATAAGAGTCACTCGATAGGCGAGTTTGCGCGGGAACTCGTGGTCAGGCCACCCATCGAGCCCGATCACTTTCGAAGGAGTTCCTTCGAGAGGGGCAAGGGGAACGACAAACGGTGAATCCATATGGTTTGTAACAAACGCATTTTTTAAACCGAAAACACTCATTGTGATTTTGGTGGCTTCCTTAAAAAGGACTCTTGGTGTTGGTATGGGGACATATGTAATTCCAACATCTGTGCGCTTTTGTTCGATCGATTGCTCTAACTGACCTGGCAGTAGTTCTTGCAGAACAAGCGAGCGAAAGGGGTAGGTTTTCAGTAGGGGGCTCAGAAAATAGGTCGTGAACACTTCAAAGGAGCCCACTCGAAAATGTTCATTTCCGGTAGGTTGTTGGAGGTCCTTACTGAGATTCAACCACGAGTGCAATAAAGGTTCTGCGGTTTGCATAAAACGGGTTCCAGACTCCGTGATGACGATGCCACGTCCCACCCGTTCTGTCAGTTGAAGGCCCGTCTCACTTTCCAAAAGCTTAATAGCCTTGGAGAGAGCAGGCTGAGAAATCCTTAGAATCTCGCTGGCCTTAGTGATTGAGCCAGTTTTAGCCAAAACACAAAAATATCGAACTCGATCTATATCCATAAGTTTTGAATATATAACTTTAATGAACTTAATTTCAAGAGTCCTATGGTCTAAATTTCAACTCATGAAAACTCTATATCCATTGACCAAATTATTTAATACGACCCCCGTAGGGAAACTCCTCGCGTTTCAAAAGGATCCCTACCAATTCTTTGCTGACCATAAACCCGAAGATACATCTAGGCCTGTGCCATTAAATATCGGCTTTCGTCAGTTCTTCTTTTGTTATGATCCTCATCACGCTCAACACATCTTACAAGATCAAAAGCACAAGTACGACAAAAGCTCATTGGTCCTGAAAAAGATAAGGGCTCTGTCTGGTCCACAAGGCCTTATTCAGCTCACGGGTGAAGACGCCCAAAGGGTTCGTCAAACCAGTGCGGGTCTAATGAATTCTGCTGGAATGGACCGGCTCGTGCAGAAGGTGAGTTCATTTGTCGAAGAAATGTATCCTATCATCGATAGTGCAATCGAGAGGCGTGAAGCTGTTGATCTTGTTCCTCATTTAACCCGAATCGTGTTGCGTACGGCAGGTGTATTTGTCTTGAATCACGATCTTATCTCCGAATCGGATAAGCTCAATGCCGCGTTCGTCGATTTGAATCGTCGGGCGGGTGAAAGCCTTAGAAGCGTTGCTGAATGCCCATTTTCGTTTTCAAAGAAACGTTCCCTTCGGACCATTCATTTTGAGCTCGATCAAATTACTGCCGAGATTTTAGAAGATGATGAGCCATCTCTTTTAAAAAGGATGATCGAGAACGGTGAATCAAGATCGTTTATCCGCGATCAGCTAAAAGCATTCATGTTTGCGGGTTACGACACCACCGCTTCCTCGCTTATTTTTGCTACTTACCTTGTTGCCGCCCATGACTCAGCTCAAAATCAAATTGCCCAGGAGGCTCGTCGAATCACTCACCTTAACTATGAAAGTCTCAGAAAGTCGGCCCTCGTTCAGTCAGCCTACAAAGAGGCCTTGAGGCTTTATCCATCCGCTTATTTCTTGCCGCGCGAATCCAATCAGGCCGATATCTTAGGAGGAGTGAACATTCCCAAAGGTTCCCAAGTGTTTTTAAGTGTGCGGCACATCCAACGGCACCCTCAATACTTTAATGAACCTGACAACTTCATTGCGGATCGCTTTATTGGTGAGATCAAGCACCCTTTCTCATTCATCCCATTTGGTGGTGGTTCACGAATTTGTATTGGTGCTCCGCTGGCAAAACTTGAGGCCACATTAGTGCTCCAAAAACTATGCGAACGCTACGAGATGAGCCCGGCCAATTCAGCGCCTCCAGACATCGAAGCTCTGATTACAGCGCATACGAAATCACCACTGCCCATTTTCTTTAAGAAGCGAATCTTCAAGGCTAAAAGTGTGGAGGTAACGCTATGAATGCAATTTCAATGCAGGATACGCTCAATAAAATTAAACAACATATGACCGAACTGGCTCCCAATCGAAAACAGGCTTTGTTTACTCAGTTTCTGGTGGAAGGATATACGGCGATCACTTTAAGTTCAGTCCCCCAAATTAAATTTAACGACCTAATGCGGGCTAAGCTTTGCTTAGGAACGCTCATTACGCTTTATGATGATTATGCCGACCGACCAACACAGCACAATCCGGTCCTGTTAGACGTTCTTTATCAATTGGACTTCCGAAATCAAGTTTCAATCAGCGCATTGAGTGCGAGAGATGGTAAAGTTGTGGAATTTGCGAAGTCGTTATTCCTGCAGATAGCGGATGTTCTGAGTCAGCAGCCATATTATCATCATTTCATTGAAATTCTCACTTTTGATCTCAAAAAGTTTTATTCGGCCAATCAGTTTAGCAGTTTTTTGACGAGTAATCCCTATCTTAGTAATTCGTATGAAAATCGGCTGTACGCTCATCACAACATGGGAATGGTCATCGTGGCGATGATGGACTTAATGGCCAGCGAAAAGATTGTGCTTTCCGAAGTTGGGGCCATGCGTGAAGTATTTTTATTGGGTCAACGCCTGGGACGGATCTTCAATATTATGGCCACGCGAAACAGAGAACTTCTGGATGGTGATATCACCGGAGAACTCGCCCTTTGTAAGACGGAGGACGACGTGGAAACCGCCGTTCAAAAATTACGACAAGAGATCTCAGATCTGAGAGCAAGAATTGGCGAGCTAGGGGCAGTTGTTACGACGTTTTCGGTGAGGGAGTACCTTGATGGATTGGCACAGGTGCAAGTGCTTCACGAAAAAATGGAAGGCATCATATGATTGAAGTCTTCGGAGGATGCTTATGTGAAAGCGTACGCTATAGAATTATGGAGCGGCCAATATCGCAGGGGATTTGTTACTGCCGACAGTGTCAAAAGACTGGTGGGACCTTTGGTAGTGCGATGATGGTTTTACATAAAGAAACATTTGATGTTTCTCATGGGAGCTTGTCCTCTTGTAAAACGATCGCGGAGCGAGGTTCGACCGTGACGAGGAATTTCTGTAGAGACTGTGGAAGTCATATTTTTGCTGAAATTTCTGATATTCCCGATCTCATCACAATTAGGGCCGCCTCCCTTGATAATTTTGAACTTTTTGTTCCTGATTATCTAGTTTGGACTCGCAGTGCCGGTCCATTGTGTCCCTTTCCCGCAGGAGTTCCGTCGTTCCAGGAGAATGCTCCTTTGGAAATGGTCCTTGGTCTTAAAAAGCAAAGTTGATTGGGTGTCCAGTTCCTTTATAATCCAAATTCCTTCCATAGCTGATGTGAAAAAGGCCACTGGTTAAGAGAAAGGTTAAGCGCTTTGATTCTATCGTTGTCCGTTCCAAGGCTCATTGCTATTCGAAACAAGTGACGAAGACGCCCAACTTCTTCTTCGAATCTCTCTTTGGCATTTGGTTCTCCCTCAGATTCCTCAAAGTCTATGATAGCATTGTAAAAACTGTCTTCATTGTTCTCGAGGTATACAAACAAAATTGTTTTAGCAATTAATTCCATCACCATTTGAATAAAAAAGGGCCTATTTAGACTCTGTTCGGAATTAGCGAACTTTTGTTTTGACAGTGGTCAGATGAAAAAGTCTATTTAAATAAACTATCCATGGATTGGAGAGGCGATGCTGGAATCAATTTTGAACGATGAAACTAAAGGCTACTTGCCCTTTCATGCAAATTCATCCGTCATTCTTTGGCCAAAAGTTTTTAAATATACCATTTCGGTTTTAGCCGTTCCCATCCTGTTATACCTTCATATTCATTTTGAAGGTTTTCGGCCCGGGCTGGTTTGGGGATGTTTGGCGCTGTCTTTTTGTGGATTCCTTTCTTTGGGAGTTGGTTATCATCGTCATTTTACCGATAAAAGTTTTAAGGCTGCAGCGCCACTTCGTCTGTTTTTCTTGTTCTTTGGAGCTGCCAATCAAACCTATTCTGCCTTGAAGTGGGCTAATTTGCATCGGCGCCATCACAAGTATTGTGATGATCCCGTGCGGGACCCATTGGCCGCCACCAGAGGGTTGTTCTTTGCCCATATTGGGTGGCTCTTTGTTGATGATCATAAAAAGACAGAAGAGTTCCTGTGTAACGATTTGACTAAAGATCAGCTTATCATGTGGCAGCATCGCCATTACAAAAAGTTACTATTTTTTCACCAATACGTTTTGCCGCTGACGATTGGGTTGTTCCTGAACGCACCCTTCGGGGCGATGGCCTTTCTGGGATTTTTGAAAACCATTATTCCTCAGCAATTGATTTTTTCGGTCAATTCCATTGGCCACAAATATGGTTCCCGTGAATTTGATCAAGCCACGACCGCCACAGACAATCATCTCCTGGCCTTGGTCACTCTGGGGGAAGGCTATCATAACTTTCACCACACCCATGCCGCCGATTATCGAGCGGGAATTGCTTGGTATAGTCTCGATTTTGGAAAATGGTTCATTTGGGTAGCGTCGAAAATGGGAGTTACTTATGATCTCAAGAGAATCAAATCATAAGATTTTGTAGTAATGAAAGATTTCATTACTTTCAGTTAATCGAAATCAACTTGAGAAGTTTGGTAAGGACGGAGCGGCAGGTGCTCCGTCCCGAAGATCGCAAGATTAGAGCAAAGTGCTCCGACCTGCTAAATTAGAACACCATTCTTGCGCCAACAGCCAATGTAGATGCAGTGTAGGCAGGTGTATTTTGATCGTCATTAGCCTGTACCATATCCATAGTATAATCCGCCAATCCAGTGATGGTAGGAGTAAAACCGTAGGTGGCTCCTAATTTCAAAGTATTGTAGTTAGTTGCCTTTGATGTGGTTTCAGTTCCGCCAGCTGCTTTGATCTTAGTGTCAGCGATAGAGCGAAGTGTGAATTGCGCCGTTACGAATCCACCACCGAAGTTCCACTCACCGTACGGAGTCAAAGAAAGGAAGCTGCCGCCAGATGCCGTATCTGTCGTTGCTGCAACTTTGTCTTCGAGTTTGCGGTCTAACAAATAGCTATAAGAGACTAGGCCACCAAAGTTCCAAGCGCCATTTTGCATAACAAATCCACCCATTGGAACAGCTGAAATTCCTCCGGAAGCTCTGTTACCTTTGTCGCCATCAGTGACCTTATTAGCCATTGGAAGACCAAGATCGGCACCATAGACCCACATGCCAGTGGCCATGCGCATTTTCAAATAAAGATCGCTCATTCCTGAATTGGTTGCAGAACCAAAGTTTTTGACTTCCATTTTTTCTGAACCAGTATTAAACGCTGCACCCACTGACATTTCGTTATCAACGCCATACATATAATCGAAGTTCAGTATGCTGCCTGAAAGAGTTATTTCAGCAGGAGTTGCTGTCGT
>JBILOD010000071.1:0-11056 GCA_044374645.1 Pseudobdellovibrionaceae bacterium
ATCCAAACTTGAGTGCTGATTCGCCACCTTTTGGTACAAAAAGGACTTCAGATCCTGTTTCAGCGTGTGCTGCGACTGTCATTAGGGTTACTAATGCCACAAATAGATTTCTCATGGGAAATTCCTCCATAATAGTTTTTGTTTATCGACGTATCCTTACGTTGACTAAAGAAATTATAGTTACAAACCTGACAGTAGCAAGTAAGAAAAGCACAAGACAATTGGTATGTTAGCTCTTGTGTCGTGTAGAAAAAATGGGCACATACAGAGTGGTCAACCGCTATGATGATTACTTTATGTTGTGTGGTGGGGCCTTGACAAGGTGGGTAATCACCTCAACTTAGGGGGACCACTTCTCACAAGGGAGAGACCTAATATGTCTGAATTGATTGAGTCCCCTGAACCCAAATGGGTCATTGCCGAGAATTGGCTCACCCGAAAGCCTGATCCCAACGCCCTAATCGCCGTTTTACTTTCTGTTCTACTTGTTGTTTTAGGAAGCTGTTTCTACTGGTACAACGTCATTGAGAGTAGGGAGTTGTTGGCGGCGAATGGAGAAAAAATATTCACCCAGCAAGAACTCTGGCGCGCATGGACGTCCCTCTTAGTCCATGGTGATACAAAGCATCTTGTGGGAAATCTGTTTTTGTTCTCGGTTTTGGGATATTTTCTCGCCGGATATTTTGGTTATCTCCTTTTTCCATTGTTGGGTTTCTTTTTTGGGGGGGTGACCAATCTCATTGTGCTTCATTCAATGCCACCCTTGATTCATCTCATCGGACTATCAGGAGTGGTCTTTTGGATGGGAGGAGCATGGCTAGCGTTGTATTTTTTAATCGAAACTCGCAAAACACCTGGGCAGAAAATCCTGCGCACGATGGGTGTAGCGCTCGGTCTATTTATGCCATCTGAGGCGTTTGATCCCAGTGTGAGCTATGCGGCCCATGGCGTGGGGTTCAGCTTGGGTGTCTGTGCGGGAATACTTTTTTATTTCATAAACCGCAATCGTATACGTTCGGCAGAAGTTCGCGAATTAGAAATACCAATTTGAGGTCTATAGAGGTAGGTAGGGAGTGGTGGAGCCTCGGCCTCAATCCCATAGTTCGCCCATTCTAACCTGAATGTCCTCACAATGGTCTCCTCAGGGAAAACTCTGATGTCTATTGCCAAACAATTTTTATCAAATGTTAATAATTCTTATTTATGTCGCATGGGACGTTCTGTACCGTGCTCGCTTAAGGTTTCCTGACTTAGTCGTTTAGAATTGGCACTATCTCAGGCTAGGAAACAGCAAATATTGTTTAGGATTCGCATTTGATTCAAAGAGGATCTATGAAAAATCTATTTTGATTTCAATCCATCATTTACTGTTGTGGATGTGCGAAAAACCAGATCACATGCCACTATTACACTTGAATGAAGTGCCTATTCGGAAACGATTTAAGTTTAACAACCACGTTCAAGTCGTCCCCTCTATTGATCGAGGGGGAGTCAGTACAAAACTTGAGCCCTCTTGTACCTTTATGAATTCTAAATAAATCTTGTTGCGGCCTTCTAGATTGCAGTACACTACTTATGTCCTCTTTAATAGTACTTGAGTAACAAATGGCAGCTGCCAAGGAAGGCAGCGCGGAGCGTTTCCATGAAGAATTATATGGCTTCTTTGGTGTCATTTACGATTCTGTTGAACTTTTCCTACCCTGTTAATGCACAAGTCGAAATTAAACCCGAACCGGAAAGCGTGACCGTTGAGCAAATCAGATCCTTGTATCCCAATGCAATCATCAAGCAGGTCTCTCCTGAGGCGTACTTACAAGTCAGAAAGAGCTATTCATCGGACAGTGTTGAGTTACTTGCGCCGACAGACCAAACCATGCTGGTGGCACAAGCTCAACAGGATGGGGCTTCTAATGGATCGCCAGTATATAATGACCATCAGCCACCGCTTCCATCACCACTTCCATCCCAATCACCCGTTGTGAGGTCACGAGGAGACTGTGCCTTTTGGGAGGCTGGGGCAGCGAGATCAGCACCAGGGTCAAAAGTCGCACCGTCCAATGAGGCACAGTCCCCCGAAAGACAACCTGGATCTATCGGGAATTTTAATATGGATTTTCGAGGAGGGACTGGAGGATCCGGTGGTAAGGATTTCCTGGTGGTCATTGCTGTGATTGGGGTGGTCGTGGTGGCGGCCTTATTAATCTACTCGGGCGGATATCTTTATGAAATGGTTTCAAACGGTTTTGAGTGTCGCGCTTGGAATGAAATAGGGGTAAGGCACTCCAGTATTTCGGATTCCTCTGAACAACAAACCCGATCGGGATTCTTAAATGGCGTTTATTTATCTAAAGGGTATTTTGTGCCCTACGGTATTTTGGGGTTAACCGCGGAAATTGGCCATCATGGTGTGGATTTAAAAATTACGGGACTAAATTTTGATTATAAATACAATGGATCTTATCTCATGTTGGGGCCGACCTTTTCATTTCCATTTGGATTCACGCGCTCCCATTTTTTTCAACTGGAGCTGTTAGGGGGGACTTCCAATTTAAAAGAAATTGGCCTTTTAAGTACCCTGCGCCTCGGCGTTGTTCTGAATGTTCACCCAAGGGTCAACATCGGCGCCAATATGGGGGCGGCGCTCGTCAATATCAAAAGCTTCGGAAACTATATCTCTGACTACGATCAGTTAAATTATTTGTATGGAATTTCAACAACCATCAAATGGTAGCTGAACCCGTGGAGGGGGACATCGATTTTGAGTGGAACAGCTTTTTCTCCGTTGGCATGAGTTACACCGGGCTCGCCTTCGGTATAAGAGGCCACGTTCCAATTCAAGTCGAAGCTATTTTTTATCAACTACGTAGTCACTGCGAAGATTGCAATCACAAAAAAAATGGCTGAAGCCCAGTGGATACCTCCAAATTTTAAATCAATGACCTGTAGCTACGTCGAAGTTGCTGGGCGCTTAATGGAGGAGATTACCTGCGAAGCGGTACCTCCCATTTTATACACGGATTCTATGACGATGTGGAAGGTGGATCAGTGGCGAATGGAGTTCATGGAAAGTCGACTAAAGCTTCCAGACTACCTCGATGTCTCACACTTGGCGGCGGCAGAAGTTCGCTGCTATCTGTAAAGAAATTTGCAGTTGATATGCACGAGCCATTCATGACTGTAATTCGCACGGAGTGCCCAAATGCCGACATCTGTATTGATCGATTTCAACTTGCTCAGAAAGTTAACGAAGCTTTCGATAAAGTACGTAAACATGAATTCAGAAAAGCAAAGGAGAACAATGATAAATTTGCCAGAGATATGTTCGAGCCGAGTCGAAGATTTATTCTTGTTTCGCGGGAAAAAGACTTAAGCCAAAAGGAACTCACTCTTTTGGAGAAGCTTCGTGATGTAAACAAAGACATTCACACAGCAATGCTCTTGGTTGAATACTTTCACCGCGCTCTGGATAAAACCAGCGTTAAAAGCTTCAGGAAAGCCTTTGTCGCGTGGAATCTCGTGGTGCGTGAGTCAAAGCTTGACCCCTTCTGGACTCTCGCTAAAACTATTCGCAAAAACCGTAAACAGATTGAAAGCTATATTCAATCTGGCCTAACTACGGCAACTGCCGAAGTGCTTAATAGTAAGATTATGACGCTATAGAAAATGGCCTACTGCTGTACCAACAAACAGTCCTTTTTTCGAAAGAACTTGCAGAGATGCGGCTTTCTAAACCATCGAAACATTAATACCACTGATCTCTTTTACAAGGTCTCGACCCAGTGAAAAGTTGAAGAGGCGGCCTTAATAAGCGTTAATAGCATTTAAATATGAAGACCGTTCGTTCCGGATTTTGGTTTTTTGTCGATAGAATTGACAGCAAGGTCAGAACAAGAATTTAAGCATCTAAACTCATAGTTATGGGGCAGAAATGTTTCGGTCCATCGTTCCAATGTTGATTTCAGTAAATCGTTCCTACTCAGACACGAATGATGTCGTTGAGTTTGAAGTGGACGAGCTAGGCGGAATAGTTCGCCGATGATTGTTACAATGAGTAAAAGATTGACACTGAAAGAATGATTTCGGGCCCCGATTTACAAAGGTGTAACCACGATGACAAAATTGAAGAAAGTCTACTTTGTAACTTGAACAGTCTCTTATCACACCGGTCCGCTGAAACATAATCCTTGTTTATCGGCAAATTCCTGGAGATATTCGATTCTAGCCACTCGAAAGCTCACTTGTGACCGGCTTTTGACTGGAGCTGAGGGAGCCATTTGCGCTTTGATTTTCCTATTCGTCTATACCATATTAAAGGAATTGATTATTTTTTTGTCTTTTCTTGAGTTTTTACACAAACCCCTTAATATGGTATATGTCAAATTTATAACTATACCATATTAAGGGGTTTTATGATTCCTGCAGCTATTCTAAAGCGTATTAATCAGAAGCTTCAAATGATTCAGTCAAAACGACCATTGGCCCCTGCTATTGTAAGGAAATTGAAAGAACAATTCTCATTGGAACTTACATACAACTCAAACGCTATAGAGGGGAACAAACTCACCCTTAAGGAAACTTATCTTGTCATACAAGATGGCCTTACAGTGAAAGGGAAATCTCTTAAAGACCACTTGGAAGCAAAAAATCACTATGAGGCGGTGCAGTTTCTTTATGACCTAGTTGAACATGAAAAACGACATACCGTCAGTGAACATTTAATTCGCTCATTGCACCAACTGGTTATTAAAGAAATTGAGGATAATGAAGCGGGTCAGTATCGAAAAAGCAATGTTCTTATTACCGGCTCTAGTCATAGGCCCCCTGATGCCTATGAGATTCCTACACTTATGAGGGATTTCATTGCCTGGATTAAAAGAAATGAAAAAAAACTGCACCCTGTTCAGTTGGCAGCACAGGCACACCAAAAACTTGTAAATATCCATCCATTCACCGACGGAAATGGACGAACTGCTCGATTGTTTATGAATTTAATTCTGATGCAACAAGGTTATCCTATGGTTGTTATTTTGAAAAATGATCGAAAGAAATACTATCAGGTTCTCGATAAAGGAGATCGCGGAAAAACTGAGGATATTGAAAAATTCATTGCTCAAGCGGTAGAAAGATCAATGAATATTTATCTAAAAGCCATACTGTCTGGATCAGGGCCAAAAGAAAAAACAGTTAAACTATCAGAATTGGCAAAAGGGACTCCATATTCAGAAAAATATTTAAATCTCCTAGCTCGGTCCGGCAAACTTGAAGCTCACAAAGAAGGTCGTGTATGGCTCTCAAGTAAAAAATCACTTGAAGATTATCTTCAAAACCGAGAACGAAAAAGATAATATCAGTCAACTCGTTCAATATTGAAAACTATTGATACCTGTATAAATAAAGGTAGCTAAACCAAAATAATTGTGTATGATCTCTTCTTCAAGGAGAGACATCATGCGAGGAAGGCCATTGGGTTCAGGAAAGAAGCTTGAGGCAAGACGGCATCAGGCAGTTCTGGAAGTTGTAGTCGAAGGGGCAACACCTAGTTCAGTTGCAAAGAAATATAAAGTTGAGATTGGTACCATTTATCGTTGGTGTGGAATGTTCCGCAAGGATAAAAAAAGGGGGCTAAACTCTCGGCCTACACCTGGGGCCCCGAGACGAATGACGGGGGCCCAGATTGAAAAACTTGAGAAGTTGCTTTTGAAGGGTGCTCAATCATGTGGTTTTCCCAATGATCTTTGGACTTGTCCACGGATCAAGGATCTGATTAAAGATCGCTTTGGTGTGGATTACCACGTCGACCATATTGTTCGCTTACTGAGGCGTATGGGGTGGAGCGCACAACGCCCGACTAAGCAGGCGCTTGAACGTGATGATAAGCGGATTCGCGAATGGGTAAAGAAGGATCTGCCTGCCATCAAAAAAAAGCCCGCAAATTAAATGCTGTTGTGGTTTTCGTGGATGAGTCCGCACTACAACTTTCACCAGTGGTGAAGAAAACCTGGTCTCCCAAAGGAGAGACTCCCGTTTTAAAGACAAAGACCAGATCTCATAAAAAAATATCGGCTATTGGAGGGCTGACAACAAGCGCTGGTGGCAGAAACCAGGGACTGGTGTTTAGGCTTCATTGCGGGAAAAATATTGGAGCCACCGAGTGTGTGGCATTTTTAGAACAACTTCAGCTCAATTTTCCTCGGCGACACGTTTTTATCGTTTGGGATGGTCTCAGGGCTCATTGGTCAAAGAGGGTCGCCCACTGGCTTGCTGAACATCCAAAGTTTGAGACCTTCAAATTTCTGCCCTATGCTCTGGAACTGAATCCTATCGAATACATATGGGGAAATATCAAATACCATCAACTTGCCAATCTTGCCCCAGAGTCTGAAGACGAACTATTCATTGAGGCCAAGTCGGCGCTTTGCAAAACTCGCAAAAACAAGACCCTACTCAGATCTTGCCTTAAACATGCACCCATCAATTTTTTTGGCTCTTAAGTAGCATTATTTATACAGGAATCAATAAATTTCGGTTGTCATCCCATAGGACGTCAATATTGGCGTTGCGTAGTCCTGGGAAAGTTGTGAGAAAACGATCGATCTCCTTTGTGCCACTGTCTTGCGAAACTGCAATTAGGTGAAACGTGTTTGCGTGGGCATTTACGAAGCGAATGAGTGACGGAGTCTCTTCAACGCAAGGTGGGCACCAGGATGCCCAAAAATTTATGATATAGTATTCAGGGCTATGATTTTTCAGGTTCAGAGGAAAGCCGTTGAGTGTTTTTTTTGATTGCAAGAGGTCAATGAAGTCAGGTTTAGTTAATGAACTAGGTCTGAAAAATGAAAAAATGAAACCGAATCCAGTGACAAAAATAAAACCTAATATAAGTTTTGCTTGCTTCGAACCCCACATTATTTAAGGATAATAGGGCACACTCAATAGTTCAAGAACAAGTACTTGCCCTCTTGGAGACAGAATACCTATAATACGGAAGCTCCGAAAAAATGAGGTTTCGGATCGGAGCCGTAGCCGAGCACCACTTGTTTGAGGTTTTGCGGAACTATCGTATTGGCTATTGCCTCCATCGCTGCGAAACTCGTGGACGTTTAAGGTTGGGCTATGTTAATTTTGGTTTCAAATGAAAAAATTGGTGGCTTCCGAAACAGTTATTATTATGGCTCTTCCTTATGAGTCGCAGGGATTGTTCGAAAAAAAAGGCATTGAAGTTCACTATTCTGGAATTGGAAAAATCAATGCTGCTTTTAAAGCTACGGAACTTCTTACCTCGGGACAGATAAAACATGTTTTGAATTTGGGGACCGCCGGAAGTCATCAGTTTCCCGCGCATCAGTTAGTAGAATGTTTGAGTTTCGTGCAAAGAGATATGGATCTAACGAAGGTTGGGGTACCTCTTGGAAAAACTCCTGGTGACTCACTAGCTGGTATGATCCAAGTTGATGCTATCACCAACCTGCCCAAAGGGGTCTGCGGTACAGGTGACTGTGTTGAGCTAGGAACTCCGAAATTGGATTGTGATTTAATGGACATGGAGGCCTACGCTCTGGCCAAGGTTTGTCGCAAATTAAATGTGAATTTTAACTCGATCAAATATATCACTGACCAGTCAGATGCGAACACGCGTGATGACTGGAAAGCCAATGTTTTGATGGCGTCTCAAGAGTTGCTAAAAATCTATTGTGAATTAATAGGGTGATGCAGAAGAAAAATACGGAGGCCTTGAAGTTTTTAATTCATCAAGGCCTGTCGTCGAAAGTTAGAAGCGTAAATAAAAATTGAAGTAGGGATTATATTGCTGTGGGTATCCATAGTAGTATGAGTTGTATCCATAGGGGTAATAGTTATAACCACTGTTATATCCACCGTTGTAACCGCCATTATAATAACTGTTGTTGTAGTTATAGTATCCGTAGCCATTGTAGCTATTGAATCCATTTGGAGTTCCATTGCCACCAATCGAAAGTGCAGGAACACATTGGCCTTGGTACATTCCCTGGTTAGCGCCACAGCCTGCTATTGGGGCACAACCGTAGTAAGTATAGATTTGTCCGCCGCCGCAAGATCCAGCACCATAGTTATAACCGTTGTTTTGAGGAAGGGCAGCTATGCTACCTTGCACACATTGGTTGTTATAAAAACCCTGGTTTAAAGGGCAATTGCCTTGTGGAACACACCCAACATTAGCTATCGAAACTTGTCCACCAGGACAAGCGGCACCATACTGTCCTGTCACCGGAATACAGCTGCCACCGTAGGTGATTTGATTGCCAGGGCAGGTACCTCGAGGTTGACAGCCATAGTTAGGGTGACGAAGTTGGCCAGCGGCGCAACTATTCGCAGGGTTCGAAGAGCCCTTTTTCTTATCATTAGCACAGCCAATCGCCAAAAAAAGTGCTGCGGTTAATACTCCCAATACAATCTTTAAGCTAATAGAATTTGCCATAGCCATCCCTTCTCTGCTTCGTGGCTAAAGCGAAAAACGTGCCAATGGAAAGATGGGACTAAAGTTAATGTATTTGATCTGAGGCCATAAGGGTCTATGCAGCGCCCTTGAAAACGTCACGGGCGTTGAAAGAGATTCACGATGCGTAGGCGCCAATTTTTATGTCAGTTAGCGGGTAAAAGCTTTGCTGTTTACCTTTAAAATGCGATCGGTTTGCTGTTGGCTAGGTAATGGCAAAAAGTCTTTAATCCGAGCGAGAACATGAAGGGCCGCAATCCTTTGGTTAAAATTTGCGGGCGTTTTATCGCTGTCCGCAAAATAGAAATCGACCTCAGGGTTCCAAAGGGAGCGGTTGAGGGCATAGTAGGTATCGATGGCGGACCAGAGATAGATGGGAGAGTTCAATAACTCGTAGGTATCGAGTAGTGCTTGAATTGAGTTAACTTGATCTTCCAAGCAAATCAAACCAGTGGCGTTGGCATCAGTCTCATCAATTTTTATAGTGTGGAGGGTGGCTCCCGAATCGGATTTGATCTGATGGGAGAGAAAATTCGAAAGACCAATAATGAGCTCACGAATATCAGCACGACTCTCCAAAATGATCTCTAGATTGGTTTTGCCATCCGAATTTGGTTCTAGCAGTCGAGAGGCCTTGGTTTGTTCAATCCCAGTGGTGGCATGATAGAATTGAATCAACGCACGCAAAAACTGTGATAGGCTGGAGCTCATCACGAGGTTAGAGCGTTTACCATCGACTATATCTACAATTCCTGCCATGACATTGGGTGAGCTTGGATCACGGGAGCTGTGATCCAGCCACTGAACACGATTTTCGGTGTCCATGGTAAAAACGGGGCTATGCTTCGAATTTAGGGCCTGAAGTTGCAAAGCCGCATTGCCGATCGCTAATGTGAAAAAGGTGTCTTTAGGAAACAGCGGTTGACGTGCGATGTCCGTTGGTAGTGCCTCAATATTGAGTTCGCGAATTTGAATGCGCCCCAAATGAGTGTCAAAAAGGGTCTGTTCATAGTCTCGCAAATGGTAGGACATTGCACTGAGGCCGCGAATCAGTTCAGCGGAATCTAGAACACGGAATTGTTTTTTAGATGGTGAGGATTCATTTTGGGGGCGACGGTCGTAGGTCATGAGCAATTTGTTGACCTGCTCCAGCATGTTTCGCAAAAGATTTTGATTGTGCCCCCCATTGGGAGTTTGTAAGTCGGAGTCACCCCAGCGGAAGGCAGTTAATGCCAGTGAAGCGCCCACCGTTTGCGAGTGATAATTGGTTTCACTATTGACTGGAGGGGAGGTAGTAAAAGGAACTCCCCTTTTGAGTCCCAAACGAACTTTCGTACGTTCTAAGAGGGGTAGCTTTTGGGCTTGTTGAGAATAAAGGTTTTGTTTGGCCCACCCTAAAAGCACATTCCTGAGAAAACCATCAAAATCCTGTTGGATATTTTGTAACTCAGTCACCTTCATGGCGAAGCGAGGCAAAATAGCTTTTTTCATTTCTTGAGGTACGATAGCGATTTCATGGGGAAGTGCCAATTCAATCAGTTCCATCACATAATCGTGGGCACCTTTATTAAAAGTCTCTTGAAGGTGGGGAAGTCCATAGTCTCTTAGGCCATCGAAGATCCGTTTTTTACCAACAAGGATGATCAGGTCGAGGCAGCTATCTGACGCTAAACAGGATAGTTCGCGTTCGTTGCGTTCAACTAGATAGTCATAGAGTTCACGGGAATTTGGTTTGAAGTTGGCGAGGCGCTGTTCGGGCGTCATCATTCGCCAAAATTTTACGATTAGGGTTAATCCTGCCTGTTCGGATCGAATGCTTTCGATCGTACTGGCGATCTGGTAACCGAAGATAATTTGATCACTGATTTCCTTCGCCGGCGTGTACTCAAAAATGATAAACATTTTCTCGAGTGACGAAAGAGTCTGATAAAGAGTGCTGGCTTGTACGACATCTCTTATTGGAGCTTCAGCCTGATCGAGTTTCCTGTAGATTTCGTTTTCAAAGGCCTGTTGAATTGCGTCTATGATCATTGAATCAATATCATTGGCCTGTAGGAACTCCAGTTCTGACTGAAGACGTTCCTTAACTTTTTTGGTGAAGGAACTCAGAGGCGCACGTGCTTTTGGCGGCGCGGGCAATGTTCGTGAATCGAGTAATAAGGAAAGCAATCGTTGTTGATACTCAATTTTTCCCAAAATAGACGTCAGTTCTTTTTGCACCAGGGGATTAGCTTCTGTAAAGGCAGCGTCAGCATAAGGGCTCCGTTCGAAGTCGACCGTCCTCACATTGTCTTTATTGGAATAGACTGAATTCTGGATTTGATAGGCCATTTTGCTCATGAGCGGTAAATTGAGTTGGTGGCTGAGTTTCAACATGTTTTCGACGGTGTTAAGCAACTCGGCCGTCGCCATCGTTTGCTCATTGAAGCTCGGGAGTTGGTCATAAAGAGATGTGTCGCCATTGAACTTTAAGAGGGCATCCGTCTGCTTTGGGCCAAGATGAGGTTTCGTTTCCGGGGCGGGGAGATGCTTTACCTCGGGCGCGCATCCTTGGATTGTGGTGATCGAGGTCATGAGTACTGT
>JBILOD010000327.1:0-5106 GCA_044374645.1 Pseudobdellovibrionaceae bacterium
GACCGAGACCCGACCACGAGCATCCCAATGATGAACAGCAGAATCTTTGACGAGCATTAGGAACTCCTCCCAAACTTGCGAAAAATACTGCTGATCTTGAGGCGACAAGGGAGAAAGACGCTCGATGTCTTTGAGCGCAGGATAATTTTCCAATACCACAATCACTTCGGAGCGCGGTCGCCGAGGCTTTTCAGCAAACACCTTGCTCAAAGCAGATTGAACCAATTTAAAACCTCGATACTCTCTGCGTAGATTCATCAAGT
The DNA here is from genome assembly GCA_044374645.1 of Pseudobdellovibrionaceae bacterium. Classification (GTDB taxonomy): domain Bacteria; phylum Bdellovibrionota; class Bdellovibrionia; order Bdellovibrionales; family Bdellovibrionaceae; genus CAUJGP01. Next base: position 264 of record JBILOD010000327.1, read on the forward strand.
GCCGAACTTCGAGAGCCATCAACTCCTCAGACGAATGATCCAAGAAGCGCGCAATAAACTGGCGATAGGTTAACTTTGCCGTTGTTGGTTCCAAGTGTTCAATCCACAGTCCACGGACTTTCAGTTCATCAACCATTTCATCGAGTTTGGCGTAGGGAATCTGACCTTTATTTCGCAAATTGAGGGCCCGGATCAGCACAGAAATGGAGTCCTCCATCCACGCATCAAACTCGGAAAAATTGGCTGGAACGGACCAATCAAGCCGATCAATTCCACCTTGATACTGAAGCCCCAATCGATACACGTCGATGAGCATATTCCAAATCTCAAAGATTTCTTTTTGACTGCGCATCGACACCACATCGCCCACCAGAATGGACTTTAATTTCTCCAGTGTCGGTAATCGTTGGCGCCAGAGCGAAAATGGATGCTGGGGGTCCGTAATGCCGGCAAACTTTTCAACTTCGGCCATCAACAAATCAATCTCAGGCAATGAATAATCGGACTCCGCCAAATGCAATTCGGCCAGTAGATTTTGTACAGACAAACGCAAATCTGCAATCGCCAAATCCAAGCGACTCCGTTGCTCCACGCTCATCACGCTCACTGGCTCTCGTAACAAATAAACGTTGAGATGAGGATATAGGCGTAGCATTTCCGCTTCTATCACCTTTAAGAGCTCTCGGAGTTTTTCAAACTCCATGCGAGTGATCACCTCGTCGGTGCCGCCAATCATCGCGGCTTTTAATTTCATAATCTCGCGCCCAAGTTCTTCAGAAATCTCTCGTTTAAAAATGTATTTCTGAAAGAACCGTTGCACTTCCGCGGCCTGATAAGACGAGGACTCAACCCCTTTGGTTGAACGCAAAAACTCCCCCAAAGCCTTATCAACACAATCCACCGTTTCGTGGAGTTTTTCCTTTTCAAGGTGCTGTTGAAAGTATTGATTGAGTACCGTCGGGACCTGGTTCATACACTGAACCCCTTCGAAGTTCAGTTCGAAGGGCTTATGTTTTGGACGCTGATCTTTCAAATAGCGATCACAGCCAAAACCACTCAACAAACTCAAAAGCATGAGAAGACTGATAGCAAAGCGAGGAACACCCTCAGACCGGAACTCACTCCGCCGTTGATTAAAAGACATACTGAATTCCCCCATAAACTCGGTCATTCGATTGGTAGGATTCAGCGAAATCCGCTTTAGACGTCACTAAATTATTAGTCCTCAATAGGTCCATCCCCATATAGGCTCGCCAAAATGGCCCCATGAGCAGAGTCCCTTGTCCTGAGACAATCTCACTTTGCTCTTTTAGCTCCTGGCGCCACTCCCCCATTAACTCATAAGACCATTGGGAGTCCAAATCCCCCCGATAGGTCACTTCCATTTTGAGCAATTCATCAAACTGAAAACGTTCTGGCAACACCCGAGCCGCCGCACCGGCGCGAGGACCGGCCATTTGTGAATCGCCACCATCACGTCGAAGGTAGCCTAATCCAAAACGGGTACTTCCCCAAAGGTACTCAGTTCCGATCCCACCTAAATGGGCCGCCGAAAATTCCTGATAGGTCCATCGATTATCAAAATGGGTGGGTTCGGGCTGATCAACGATCAGGCCGGCATAAACTCCCCAATTTTCAGAGCGATAACTCCCATCCAAAGAACCCACTTTATGAAATCCAACTTCAGGATGAATATCAATCTCAAGGCGTTCCTCATTGGCCAAACTTAGGTTTCCGTCAAAGCCAAGTTGCAATTGATTCATCGGTTTGTAGGCCCAAGCGCCCCGAAACAACCAGCCTTCTGTTTCAGAATCACCCCATTGCAGATTCATGCCGTAACCGGTGTTCACAATCACATCCGGGATCGATGGTTTATCGATCTGATAAAAAGCCGGCGTTGGCTGGCCTTTCAAAATCACCTCAGAGGGCGGGTATTGAACCCATGGATGACCAGTCACAAAGGACCCATTGCGGGTTTCCATCACCGGACCATGATCAGGAAGAAAGAAAGGTGTCCCAAAAAACTCTAAAGTGAAATCATCCTGTTTAACCACCACAAACAAACCGGTCAGCCCTTGCGAGTGTGGATTGATGGAATCAACTTTATAGAGCGGCTGCCACACTCCCAATTTCCATCGATCATCCAGAGCACTCCAGCGGGAGCGCTTGCGCCCTAAATAGAGAGTGGTACCGGTCCACAAGGGGTCCATGCGAAAATAAAACTCGTTCGCAGTAAAACTATTGAACCGTTGATTGTTCACCGAAAACTGACCTTCGAGATCGATTCCCAAGCTGAACTCGCTCTCATCCGCTTCTCGAGTGATACGGCCTTCAAACAACTGAACCGAACGGGCCTCGGGATTTTGATATTGGTCATTTAAATAATAGAGGGACTTTGTTCCGACCTGGCCTAACTTATCAGAGCCAAGCACATTGGGATCAGCGGCGAACTCCACCGAAGACAGAAGTGGGGCGGCAATCGAAGCCGTCCCGAAATCAAAGGCGATGACATTCCAAACAACGAAAAATGACATCATCAAGATGCGCCACCTTGAGATCACTAAAGGAATCTGCACCATTGGAGATTCGATGCGAAAATCAATGGGGGGGTGTAATGGCATTCAGTTCCTTCTCCTTAAAATGGTCCCGTTTAGTAGAAGCCGCCAAGGAGGTCAATCCAGACGAGCGTAGCCAAAAGGACACACTTCAAAGCGAAGAGCCTACCCCACAGCGTCGGGAACACCAACAAAAACCCATTTTTTGGGTGGTTTCTCGCCCCTTTCCTGGGGGACGGAGGCTATTTTTTCCAGGGTGGGTGCCCCAAATCACGCATCGCCCTGAAAACCCTTAGACCGACGAAAGAAACTCAATCTTATTCGACTTTTATGTTAGAACTGGAACATGCAAAAAAACTCAGAACCACCCGAAAAAATTCTGCTCATTCGTTTCTCTAGTTTTGGGGACGTCGTTCAAACACTCAGCGTGCTCACAGCTCTTAAGCAACGCTGGCCAGAAGCCGAAATTCATTGGGTCACACGATCCGAATTTATTCCACTGATCGAACCACACCCTGCACTGCAAAAAGCTTGGGGCCTCAAAAAGAGGGACGGAGTTCGAGGACTTTGGCAATTAGCTCAACAACTAAGCGCTATGTCCTTCGATCGCGTGTATGATGCCCACAATAATCTTCGATCCATTTTTCTCTGCCTCTATTTGTGGACGGCCAGCCTCACCCATTTCAATCGCCCCCCGGCGATTTTGCGCCGGAGCTTGCGGCGCTGGAAACGGTTTCTTTTATTTAAGCTGAGAATCAATTTGTTTGAACAACCCTTTTCCGGACAACGGGATTTATTGGAACCTCTTGAACCTTGGAATATTTCGAAAATTCCAGCTCCGTCCCCGCAACTCTTCATTAGTGAGGTCGCCGATCAAAAGGTGAAACCGATGATTCAGAGACTGATTCCCATCCACCATCTCCAAAGAACTGCCCCACAAAACTTTGTGGCTCCAAATTTTGTGGCTCTGGCCCCTTCTGCGGCCTTTCCGCTGAAACGCTGGCCACTGGAACATTGGAAATCTCTTCTGCAACTTTGGATGTCCCAGGATTCTGAAATCAAATTCGTTTTACTGGGAGGACCTGAAGACACTTTTCTAGCCAAGCTTGTCGCTCTTGCCCCCGATCGCATTTTAAATTGGGCCGGACCTTTAAAACTCGAAGAAAGTGCTGCGGTTGTTCGCCATTCCAAGTTGTTGATTGCCAATGATACGGGCCTCCTCCATGTGGGAGAGCAATTGGGCCACCCCACCATTGCATTGATGGGACCGGCTCCCTTTGGGTTTCCTTGCCGTCGCGAAACCACAAAAATTTTAGAATTGTCATTAAGTTGCCGCCCCTGTAGCAAACACGGACAAGGTCCCTGCACCAATGCGCGGTTTCAATGGTGTCTTGCGGGAATAAATCCAGAAATGGTTTTCGATGAGGCCCGCGCGCTCATGAATCGAAAATCACCTTCTAGTCTCACCACAGGACCATCCCTATGAAGACCAATCTCAAAACTACGATTTTGTTTTTCATGTATCGTTGTGTCTGGAGGCTGGCCCTTGGCGTCGCCCGATTGTGGTGTTTAGGTCGGAAGCCCATGCGGGGCTCGCCCCATAAAATCATCCGCTACCTTGAAGAACGAGAAATTCCTCAATTGGTTTGGCGTCGTCCACCACTGGCCTACCAACGCCGCATTTGGTTTCATGCGGCCTCGGGCGAACTTGAATACATCAAACCATTATTGCGACTTTGGAAGCAAAGGCATCCCGAAGATCTTTTGTTTCTCACCTATTTCTCAACATCGGCTCGCTCGATGATCAACTCCGTCCCCGAAATTGATGGGTGGGCTCCGCTACCAGTGGATTTGCCGGGGCCGTGCCGACGTTTTGTAGCGGCGCTAAATCCTGCCCTTCTAGTTATTTCGCGCACCGATCTTTGGCCTACGATTTTGGCCACGATGGCAGATCGTCCGATCATTCTTGTCGCCTCGACTTGGTCTGATGGCAGTAAAAAAACGCAAGGTTTCGGCCGGTGGATGAGCGCATGGTGTCTGCCCTATTTAAATAAAATTTGTGTTGTCAGTGAAGCGGATCAGCAATGCCTTCATCAATTTGGACGCGAATCGGGAATTTCGATCACCGGAGACCCACGATTTGACCAAGTGGAATTTCGCCTCAAACAACGACGGGCACTCCCTGAGACTTTGAAACACTGGACTCAAAACATTGAATTAGATTCTCCTCTCTTCACCTGCGTTGCTGGTTCAACTTGGCCCGAAGACGAAATGGTTTTGATTGAAGC
>JBILOD010000444.1:0-3794 GCA_044374645.1 Pseudobdellovibrionaceae bacterium
CATCTTGGCAAATTGCACATTCAACTTGAGGCTACTCATTTGCGCTTCTTTAGCCGAAAGCAAACTGGCTTCGGTATCCAGCGAATCAAAAATGCGTTTCACACGCATACGCTGTGCTTCTTTTCGAATCTTGGTTTCAAACTCGTCTGCAGTATTGCGCGAGCCCTCGAGGTATTGAAAATATCGAGATTTATCAAATCGACCTTGTTCATGGAATGCCGGGATATCCACAATAAACTCCCGAACTTCCTTATCAGAAACTAGAATGCCCGCCTTAGTCGCTTCTTGAGCCAGAAGCTCACGTGTGATCAGATTCTCCATGGCTTGATTTTCAAGGAGCTTTCGCTGCGCTTGCATTCCAAAATTGCCACCAAACATCTGGCTATAAAATCGCTCCAATTGACTCACTTCTTCCTTAAGATCAGCGCCTGATATAATCTGCCCGTTCACATCGGCGACAATCCCCTGACCAATAGTAGAACGGCTGCCCGGAAAACCAAACAGTACGAACACCAAAATAATGGCACCAAACAGAACATAGGCCACAATACTGCGGGTATTGATTGAATGTTGATCTAAACTCTTTTTAATTTGATCCTGAATAGACATTTATAATCCTCTTCGTCGCTAAATAAATAAAAACCACTCCATTGGACCGAGGAAATCCTTTTTTTTCAAGAAGAATTTTTATCTTAAGGCTTCTTCTTTCTCCATTCTCCCGCTTGCCAAATCCCATCGGAGCATGCAACTCTATTGGGAATAATTCCCAAAACTACGTGTGGAGAGCCGCTTTGAATTTCGTCAATCTCGATATCAGAAAAATTCTGCTTCTTATTCCAATTATAAGTTTGCCTCTCATTACCATTAATATGCAGCAAATGCCCCGCCCTTCCGAATGGTACGGTGAACCAATGGCACTCGTGGCCAGTAAAACCCAGGGGCTCTACACCTGGTTTTCTGATGAAGTTCGAGGCACAGCATCGCTTTACCTTAACTTGATCAACATCAAAAAAGACAACTTGGAACTTAAAAATCAGAACGCTGAATTGAAAGCCCAATTGGCTGCAATGACTGAGCTGAAGCTGGAAAACGAGCGCCTCAATCAATTATTTGCCTTCAAACAGAAAACAAAAATGGACCTGCTTGGTGCAAAAGTCATTGGCCGCGACCTCTCCTCCGATCACGCAACAATCATGATTGACCGTGGAAGCAAGGATGGCGTCAAACCTATGCAAGCCGTCATGACCATTGAAGGTGCCGTGGGCTACGTGTTTCGAGTCGATCCAGGCACTTCTCGCGTGATGTTGATTACCGATCGCTACTCTGTGGTTGATGGTATTGTGCAACGAAGCCGCGCTCGAGGCTTAGTTGAAGGAAAATCCCTCGATGCCTGTTTATTGAAATACGTGAACAAGTCGGCTGATGTGGTGACTGGAGATTTAATTGTAACCAGCGGCCTTGATAGCATTTTCCCAAAGGGACTGCCGATTGCCACCGTCGAGATCGTAAACAAAAAACCATACACTGTTACGCTTGATGTCGAACTAAAGCCTGTCGTAAATCCAAACAAAGTTGAAGAACTGTTTATTGTTCGCAATCCCAACCAAGTGGACCTAGAAGAATCCGCGGTCGTACCTTCGGGTGCGGACTCAGCGCTAGTCAATCCACAACCCATTGATACGGCAAAATCAGCTGCCCCCGCTCAGTCCGCCCCAAAAACAGAGACCTCCGCTCCGACAGGAGTGGCTCGATGAGGAAGTTGGGTTTCTTTTTACTGCATGCTTTTGGGCTCATGTTATTGATCTCCCTGGCTGCTGGTTTTCAAACAAGTTTTTGGGCACAAATTTTTGGAACACTGCCTGGTCCACTGATCTGGGTGTTATTCCTTCTCTACCTGGCTTTGTACCGCAAACCGATGGAGGCCATTGGCCTTTCGTATCTGTGCGCAGCACAAATTTATTTTTTCGGCTGGATTCCTTTCGGATTGCTTATCTTTAACATCGCCATCCTCTTCGGGCTTATCTACTTGGTGAAAGAACGGATTTTTTGGCCCGGGCCACGGTACTTTGTGATTGCCAGCTTTCTTTCCGTATTGGTCTATCAAGTCATTTATATTACAAACTCGTGGTTTTTCGAAATGATCCCGATCCGCGACCTTATGTTCTTTGAACGACTTTTTCAGGTCATCATCACACCACTTTTTGCCACCCCAGTTTACTATGTTTTGAAAACTTGGGAAAAGATCACAAACCAAACTCCCCTTATTGAGTCTGGAGAGATTGAATTATGACAAACCAATACATCAACAATCCGGAAGCGGCCAAGGAATACACCCCCCGCTACCGTCCCATTTATGCGTTGTTGGCTGTGACTTTTCTCACCTTCACCATGCGATTGTGGTACCTGCAAATTATTAAAGGAACAGAACTTCGAGAATTCTCGGAAAAGAACCGAATCAAAGAGATCAAGTTAATGGCCCCACGAGGACTCGTCTTTGATCGTGAAGGGCGCATACTCGTGGAAAACTTGGCAGCCTATGATGCCGTCATTCTCCCTCAGTACGTCGAAGACCTCGAACGCACCAGCAAGGCACTTTCTGATGCCTTGGGATTGGAATCAGATAAGATTCTGCAGAAAGTCCATAAACGCCGCAAACAAATGGGACCCTTTGCCATCGTTAAAGTGAAAGAAAATCTCTCTCTCGATGAAGTGTTTCGAGTGCAGATGTTACGCATTGACTATCCTGGCATTGAAGTCCGAGAAAACATCATTCGCAGCTATCCTCTCGGACCCAATGGCGCACAGCTCTTTGGGTACGTGGCGGAAATTTCCAAAAAGCAACTTCCAATTCTCAATCAACAATTCAAGGATAAATTCACCTTTCAACAAGGAGATCTGATCGGAAAGTCAGGCGTTGAGGAACTGCGTGACATTGAACTTCGCGGCCAAGATGGTTACTCTTTTATTCAGGTGGACGCCCATGGTCGCGAGCTCGCTCCAACCGACAACAAGATTCTAGGCCAGCAAGTAAAAGACATCGAAGCCACGCCTGGCCATAACATTCAACTCACCATCGACCGCGATCTCCAAGAAGTGGCTTACAAATCCTTCACAGATCTGGAAAGAACCGGCGCCATTGTGGCTATGAAAAGCAATGGAGAAGTCCTCGCTTGGGTGAGCACCCCCTCCTTTGACCCCAACGAGTTTTCAAAGGGAATCAGTCCAGAGATCTTTTCCAAAATGATCAATGATCCCTTTAAACCTTTTCGTAACAAAGTCATTCAGGATCATACGGCGCCCGGCTCTACATTTAAGCCACTAATGGCTATCGCGGCGCTCGAAGAAAAAATGATCACCCCAACCACAATTGTGAATTGTCCTGGTTCACTTCGTTTTGGTAGCCGCCCCTATCACGACCACTTAAAAGGGGGGTTCGGTAATATCTCTGTGTTTGAGGCCATTGAACGATCCAGTAACGTCTTTTTCTACAAGCAAGGTATTGCGTTAGGTATTGATCGCATGCACAAATATATTTCCCTTTTTGGCCTTGGCTCGCGTACCAACATTGAACTGAAGCGAGAAAATGGCGGACTCATGCCGAGTGCGGATTGGAAGAAAAAGACCTTGGGTGAAGAATGGCAGCCCGGAGAAAACTTGAGCACTGCCATTGGTCAAGGATTTGTCACAGCGACACCGCTACAAATGGCCGTAGCCTACAACGCCATGGGTACTGAAGGGAAAGTGGTTAAGCCCTTTCTCATTAAAAAACTCATTGATCCCCGCGGACCAGTCAT
>JBILOD010000020.1:0-16764 GCA_044374645.1 Pseudobdellovibrionaceae bacterium
AGACAATGCCGGGTCGTCTCTTCACAAAGCCCCTTACCGTTCAAGTCACCAATGCGCTGGGCGAACCCGTCTCTGGAATGACCGTGGACTTCTCAGCCCTCACCGGTAAAGGCTTTTATATCACTCCTCCATCCATTAAAACCGGCCCGTCTGGACTCGCAGCGGTTGAAGTCAGAGGACCTGAGGGATACAATCAGCAAGGTTCAATCATGGCCAAACTTCAAGGCACGCCCCTTGCTCAGACTTTCACTTTGGCCACCAATGATACTATTCCGGGTGTGCATTTTGAAATTGAGAGCACACTTGGGCAAACCATTACGGCGGGCCAGCCTTTTGGTTTTATCGTAAAACTCGTCAATGGCGATGGCAGTCTTTCCGATTACACCGGCACGATGACCACCATTTGGGAAATTCAATCCGACTCCTCGTGGAGCGGTATTGCACCGAAAAATATTTTTAAAACCTATGTCTGCACCTTTACTGAAGGCGTCTGCTACACCCCAAGCAGCGGACCACAGGCCATGGTACTCTACGATAGCCGTAAAGCCACCACCGTTTTTATGGGTGATGGTAACGCTGGATATATGGACGTCTTCGCCTACGACATTGTCGTCCAATCCGATGTTCCCAACAAAGTGGTCATTACGGATGCCCTCGGTGGACCAGCCGCCAACGCCCTGGTAATCAAGGATAAAGAATACACCGCCGACGATGTTATTCAAACCTATGCTGCCGCCATCACCGATGCTTCCGGCAATTATATCAGCGATGCTGGTAGCGTGAGCTGGAGCAGCACTCGCAATGAAATCTTAGCATCACTGAGCGGCACAGTGGGAGAAACGATCACCTTCAACCCCACTAAATCGATTCCATATAATCCCAATGATCCTTCCAGTGGATATGGTTACATCCGCGCCACCCATAGCACATACCCGGTGGCTTCTACTGGTAAGCTTTATGTGGGCCCTGGAGCATTGAAGGGTCTTAGTATCGAAAAGGTCGGTGGTGGCAGCAATATCACTGCAGGTGAAGCCTTCGGCATTGCGGTTCGAGCCGTAGACAATGATGGCAACACCTTGGGTCAATCAACTAAAGGGGTCGGCTACCACGGTCAACGTACAATCACCTTTTCCACCGCCAACTATAAAAGTGGACCTATTGTTACGGGTGGCTCGGTCCCTGTTATTGTGAATACCGCTAACATGATCGATGATGGCCAAGGAAATCTGCTCCCTGGAGTAGGGAGACAGTCACTTGTTACTGGTTCTCTTCCAATGTTTTTTAACTTTGGCGAGGCATCCAACTTTAGCTCCTATAACTTGGTTTTCTTTGACGCGACCGATGTTGCGCCAACACTCACTCTAACCAGTTCCGCCTCCGATATCTTTCCACAAATCAATGGTAGCATGAACGTCAATGTCTCTGTCGGCCCCCCTCACCACATCATGATACGTAATGCCGCCGGAGCTGCCGGCGTTCCTTATTGCGAAGTTCCAGCTCCTGGGGTAAGCGGAACTGCCATGTCTGTAAACTTGAAAAGTTTGGTGCTAGCTCCCTTCAATGACCTTTTTAGAAATGCTTGCAAAACTTGGGGCACTTTGAGTTTTCAGGCGGGCCAAGCTGTGCCGAACATTTACTATGCCATTGAGGATGCTGCGGGTAATTTTATTGCGAATATCAAAGGAAACTTTTCGACCAGTGCTAGTCTTGGAAGTTCTGGATATGTTAATTTTTTTGGTGGTGCTTTAACTCACACAGATGTGAATCCCACGCTGAATTTTCTGACCTTCAATGGAACCGAAGCTGGTGATGGATTACTTGAAATCTTTGGAGACTATGACAGCGGCTCAGGGACTGTGACCTACCGAAGCTATCTTTCTGGAACCATAAACGCGAGCGCATTTCACCACCATGAAATTATGGTCACACAAACAAACAATGGCACCGGCTCCTATGGAAACGTCATTGCACCTTACAATGTTTGGAGTGATTCACCTTTTACACTTTCTCTTACCGCCTTCGATGCCTTTAACAACCCATTGAATGGGAATCTCGGTGCCGGTGCTGCAGGCACGGCTCTTATGACTGTGTCTAGCAGTGGTCCCATCGCTACCTCCCCGGATGGGAGTGTCTTAACCAATATTCCCTCCACCCAAACCATCACAATGATTCTACCAACCTCTACAACCAATTCAATTTATAGCCGTCAAATGACCATCGGTAATAAAAGTGCCGGCACCATTACCTTCAGCTTCACAGGAGCCACCAATGGGGCGCCAGATCGTAGCTTAACGATCAATGCCGTCGCTGGTCCGCTTTCCTCCATTGACATTCGTACGGGGCCCGCTGGCACCGGCACTTCGATCGTTGGTCAACCTGTCAATTTAACAACGGATAACAACCCCACCTATTACATCACTGGACTCGATTCTGGGGGAAACCTCGCCACTGATCCTGTGGGAACATGGTCTGTAACAAATCTCCTTCCCGACAACAACGTCCTCCTTTATGGTGGTGTAGGTTCCAGCAGCCAGTTCCAGCCACAAAGAGCTGGTACCGGTGATAAAATCAAAGTGACTCATACCTACGCCAGAACGACGTTGACCGCAGAATCCGGACCTGTAACTCTAACGTTCGGTCAGTTCAATAACATGAAACTCGATGTTCCTCCAGGACCGAAGATAGCCGGAGTATCATTCGATGTGACGATTAAGCTCAGAGATCAAAAGAACAACGTCCTCACCCACATCAACGGACCACAGGATCTGGTCTTTAACATTATTGGCGTGACTCCAACGCTATTGGGATACACTTACGTTGCTCCAGCTAATGGTCCCGTCACCTTTACCAATGGTGAAGCGACGATTCCATTCACTTTCTATAATTCTAAAGATGCCAATCCTCGCATCCAGATTAGTGCCACCATTGGGGGGAGCTATGGCGGTGGATCTTCCCAACCAGGCGATATCGTCATTACAAACAGCACGCTCAATCATTTACATATTAAGACGGCAAACCCCTCGATCAGTGCGGGCGGCACCAACCAATTCACAGTTTATGCTGAAGACCTTTGGGGTAACCAGATGGAGACAGGTACGGGGTCGAATTTGCGAGTGGGCGTGAATTTGACCAACGCTGCATTAACCACCCAAGATATTACTGCCACCAGTCTTGGATCACCAACCGCTATCAACGGTACAAATGATACGACAGTGGAAGGTGACCTGACAAACGGAGCTGCCACCTTTGACGTCACCTCGACGATCGCTGGAATAATGACGGCCACAGCAACGACCATTTCTGGCGGCACCACCAGCGGCACCAACGCCTACGATACACTCACGATTCTTCCACTCTCTACCATTGCAGGAATTCAGTGGGGACCCTCACAAGCGCCTTTGTCTCCGCACAACGCCAGCCCGACGGCTCCGTTGATTTCGTCAACCGGTGCAATTGCCGCTCAGATTCTTGATACCTATGGCAACGTTATCACCACCAACAACTCTGAAACGATCAGCGTTAGTCTTATTGGTGCAAGCCAACCATTCTATGGCGGCACCACCACTAGGACTGTCGCTTCTGGCACAGCCACATTTGGCGACCTCAAATACACCCGCGCTGAGACCATCACTCTTCGCGCCACCGTCAATAGCAACAATGCCTTGACCACAGATGCGTCGATCACGGTGGTTCCAAACGGATCACGCCAAACCATCGTGGTTTTACCTAATCAAACATTCACTGATGGTACTGGCTTGGAATCAACAGCCATCACTGGAACTCCCTTTGCTAGCGGTGCGAATGTGAATGCCGGCACCACGTTTGCGATCACCGTGCGTTTGGTCGATAGCGCGTTCAACACCGTAGCTCAAACAGGAACAGTGATATCCGCAATTTCCACGTTTTCTACCACTGATCCCAACATCACCGTCTCGCCAGCCACACAGACACTGACAATGGGGCAAGCCACCTTCAACGTGACCATCAAACGCCGCGGGAACCACAAATTTGTGGCCACTGCTGCCGATGGCATGATTGGCCAATTAGCCAGCACGCAGTACACGGTCGAACCACTCGCCACTAGCAAGTTGGTTGTCCTTTTACCGGGACAGACTCTTGATGAAGGCGCTCCGGATCTTGCAAATGCACTCGATGGGACATCGCCCACCCAAACAGCTGGAGTTCCCTTCAACGCCCGCGTTGTGGCCACTGATGTGTACTACAATCAAACTCCATTAGAGCCAGGCACAACCGTTAGCCTGACCACGTCAGACCCCAATGACACACACCCAGGCAACTTAACTCTGAGTGGCAGTGAAGCCACCTTCTCAGTGACGAATGTTACGGCCCTCACGAGCCAATCGCTCACTGTCAGCGGCAGCTACACGGGATCTAGCTCTACTCTGTATGCGATTAACCCAAATTCGGCCACACAGTGTATTGCCTATTATGGTGCAAACCAAACCTACACTCCCGGTAAGACACCTTACACTGCAGCTCTCACAGGCTCACCCACCAATAAAACTGCAGGAACCACTTTCACTGTTACAACTTATGCCGTTGATAATTACTTCAACATCGCCTCGTATTCTGGCAATGTTCAGTTAACAACACCCGATGATCCGACCGATACTGAACCGGCACTTTCTAATTTTGTGAGCGGCACGAAAGTGTTCACCATTGATCCTGTGACGGCAGGAACAAATAAAAATTTAACTTTGTCGTGTCCCGGACTGACGGCACAAACTCCAGCGACCTATAACATCGACAAAGGTTCTAAATATTATTTAGTTAGCTACTTTCCAGCGTTTCAGACCTTTGATAGCACACGAGGCCACCAAAACGTAAGTTCAGCCTTATCAGTACAAACGTCAGCGAATCGCGATGCTGGTACACAGTACACCGTTAATGTCGTTGCCACCGACATTCGGTTTAACATTTTAAACGATACCACTACCGTCACCCTCACTTCCAGCGATGCCAATCACTCCGTTGATACGGCAAAAGCTCTTGTCGCAGGGCAAGCCAGCTTCAACCTCACTAACTATCGTGCTGGTACAAGTTATACAGTTTCGGCCACAGGCACAGGGTTTACCCCACTGGCTTCGACGGCCTATAATGTGGTTTCTGGAAATCCAAGTAAATTACTCGTCATATTGCCGGGTGAAACCTATAGCTCCGGTCGCGCCTTGGCCAGCGAGGCTGCTGCCAACGCCCCCAACAAACAAACCGTTGGCTTTGATTACCAAATCAAGGTTTACGCAACCGACCCTTACTTCAACCAAGTCACAACAGATAACTCGACAGTTGTGTCACTCACTCCGACGGGCGGCGCACTCAATTACGTCACCGCAACCACCCAACAAATGGTGGGAGGCCTTGCCACATTCACCGTCAATCATGCCGCAGCCATCGCGAGTTTGACCATCACACCCTCCGGAACAGGTTACACCGGTGAAGTTTCAGAAGGCTTTCAGGTGCTAGAGGACATCAGCACTCCGACTTTGGCCACCAAAGATGGCACAACAAATTCGAATGTCTACGTACGCCAAGCCACCACCGTCACCACCATCACCGAAGCAGCGACCGTGAACGCATGGTGTTTGAGCCAATCACAAACCACTCGCCCAGTTTCAGCTGGAACAAGCAACAACAAGACCACGTGTGCGGGCACCAGTGGCGGCGGTCGGGATGCTCTTGGTTGGTACACAAGTCGCCCCGCAACGATTAGTCTAACCGGGGGAGATGGATTAAAAACTGTTTACCTTTGGGTTGCGGATGCCGCTAACAACGTGAGCCTGGCCAGTGTTTCATCACAGATCTCACTTGATGCGACCTTACCAGCAACGCCAACAATTACTTTCCCTATCGGCACACATAGCAGTTCCGCCACTCCAGCGCTCAATATTACAGGTGACACCGACGCCGTTCAATACTGTTTGATTGAGCAAGCCGCAGTGACCGGGGCACCTTCAGCTCCAGCCTACAACAGTGGCTGTTGGTCTGGAACGGCGCCAACAACGGTCACGATGGGGGCCCTCGGCTCACGTAAAGCCTATTTATTTACAAAAGACATTGCTGACAACGTTTCCCTTGGAACTGGCGGCTATGTAGCAACCATCTATTACGACCCGAACGCACCGGGTGCCTTTGCTGTGACCGGCGTCCAAGGAAACTTGGATACGACCCCTGACAGCTACCTGGGCACAACACTCACACCCACTGTGGTATGGAGTGCCGCTGCCGATGCAACGACGGTAAACTATCAGGCTATCATCAAACAAGGCGGCGCACCAATGGGAGGATCGTGCACATCCACTCCAAGCACCTCCACCACGTTCACACTCACTGGATGCACTCTGACCGATGGTAACGCCTACACTGTTGAAGTTGTCGGTACGGACCAGGCGGGCAACACCACCAGCACCGGTGATTTTGCTTTTGATGTGGACAATACAGCTCCTGCAGCATTCTCCATTGCCGGTGCAACCGGCGGAACCGATGTCACTGCCGATGGTTTGTTGAGCAATGGCAATACGGTCACCGCAAATTGGAACGACACTACTGGTGAAACTTACTACAAGATGCTGGTGTACCAGAGTGATCAAACGACCGTCAAATGCGCGCTAACTACCCAAACAGCCAATGTCACAGCTCACACATTTACAGGGTGCGCATTAAACTACGCAAACAGTTATTACCTACGAGTAGAAGCATGGGATGCTGCTGGAAACTCAACAGTGGCTTCGAATGCCAACTACCTATTCACCGTGGTACCATTGGCTGACCGCTACTTGGTGGCCTTAGAATCACCGGGCAACCAAACCGCAGGCCAAGGGTTTAATGTTACGGTCACGGCGAAACTTTCAAATAATGCCACAGACACCAGTTTCACCGGCGTACAAACCGTCACTTTTACAACCACAGGCGGTAGCGGTGACAGCACTATTTGTCCATCCGCGAACAGCATGGTGTTTGAGGCTCCGACGTCGATCACTTTCACGAATGGGGTTGCAACTGCAACCAATGTGAAGATGAAAAAGGCCGAAACCGGACGTACAATCACTGCCTCTAGCACCATTGGTGGTGTAAATCTCACAGGGACTACCGATCCATTCACAGTGGACTACACTTTTGAAAGTTGCAAACGAGTGAGAGATACAAATTTGGTGGCAGGTAACTTCATCAACGGCAATACCATTAACCTATCTCTCGGCCAAACAGCGACTGTTTATTCTATCGGCTATGATACCTACGGCAACTTTATCGGCGAATCTTCAACAACTTGGAGCGGAACAAGCAGTATAATTTATGTTCCATACCCGCGGGTTGGCGCTTCAACAACAATCATTGGCCTTGAAAGCGGAGCAGGAGTATTAAGTGCCACTGGAGTGACTGGCACGGTCAACTTTTCTGTCGGCACTGGAACCACAACTTGGACCAGCGCCAGCACAGATTTAGCGGGCCGAACTTTGCTTGGTTCTTCAAGCCTGACAACGAGTATTTACTATGACACCACCACTGATGCCAGCTCGACGTGGAGAACAGCGTCCAAAAGCTGGTTCAATGAAGCATTCAATGCGAATCGCGGCTCCCGTGACGAATTCCCAGTCAGAGCCATCATTGTCGCCACTGATCTGGGGCTCGATATCATTGATGCAACAACGAACCAACTCTGGATGCGGTTCATTGCTGGCTCCGCGCGCGGGGTCAACAGTGACTTCGGTAAGATCACGAGTATAGCTGCGATGGAAGGAAAAATATATTTGGGTATGGCCCAATCGCCTGGAACTGGCGGCGGATTGACCATCTTGGATTTTGTGAACGATGCCGTATATCACATCCATAACAGTGCCAGAAAGTCGAACCTTAATTTAGCAAACCGAAACACTGATGGTGCCACACTTGGAGTCAATGCCGATTATGTCAACTTGGGTGTCAGTGAACGAGTTTACTCCTTATCTGCGAAACGCATTAACTCCGTTGACTACATCGCCATCGGCACTGCAACAAAAGCTCACCTCATGCGCTTGACGGCCACCAGCACCCGCTACACTTCAACCGCGGTCACTGGCTCGCCCATCACTGCGATTGCGCTCATCCAAACTTCCACCACTGCGGCCAAATTGTATTATGCTGAGAATGGCGTGGCTTTACGTCGTTCGAACTTAACTCTGCCCTTAGCCGCTGACTTTGGAGCGACGTACTCCTACAACTTGACGACCAATGCAAAACCCGCGGACTTGGCGATTACTTCCATCAGCGTAGCTGTGAATGCGATTAATAACACGACCTATTTACCAGTTCTCATGCTTGGATCAGCCAGTGGCTTGACTACTATTTCAGAAAATGCAACCGATACCTCTGCAACCTCTGTCAATTATAATTATGTTGGCACGGGCGCCCTTAATCCAGGCTCAGGCACTCAACCCTTCGGCACGGGAATCGTTCAGAGCTCAGGCTCAGCTTCCGCTTATGCCGAAGCCACGCACTCTGCAGGACTCGCTGGCACCGGCACCATTGAATTTTGGTTCCGTCCCGAAACTGACATGAGTGGTGCAAGTGCTATCATGAGTTTAGTCAGCAAAGGTGATACTCTCACTGATGGAAGTGTGGGTATCAACTTTAATGCCGGTGGAATTGGCAAAATGGAACTTTGGGTTCGCCATGGTGGAGTGACCTATATCGTCGCCAGCACCACAACCGCCTGGAGCAAAGGTCAATGGTACCACTTGGCTGGAGTCTTCAAATCCACAGGACTTGACCTCTATGTGAATGGCATACTTGAAAATCAACTGTCCCAAGATTTATCAGCCTTTACCGTCGGCACATCAGCTTTGCGCTTCGGTGGGAATGGAACCCAGGGATTTAGTGGTGCGATCGATGAATTACGAGTTTCTAAAATTGATCGCTATAACAGTGTCGCCAGCTTCACACTCTCGACCAGCGCTTATGCTACTGACGGTACAAACAACGTGTATTTATATCACTTTGATCAGAACACCGGCACTACAGCGACAGCAACCAATGGCAGCAATGCCAGCCTCACTGCAGGCTGCTGGATGAGCAAACCGTTCTACAAAGGCATTGACACAGCAGTGAATCAGGTCGCTGCCGATGCGACAGCTGGTGCGCCTGGAGTGGCCATGACCGAAATCATTACCAACTCGGCGTGGACCGAAATCACCGCCCTCCAAGGTGCTTCTCCAACCATTCAGGATTTCGACGCTGCATTGCCAGGAACGGGAGTCTTTTTCTACCACCGCGATGCCCTCACTACTAAAGACATTGGGGTGATCAAAATTAACGGTGCTAATAAAGAACTGTATCTCAAGGTTAGGTAGTTATGATATTTACCCTCCGAGACGGCTCTTAGCGATCCCGGAGGCGGCAGCTTTCGGTTTCGCGGCGAAACTTCGTTTTCATTAACGCCACTACTTCATCGATCCTCTTGATTTCAGACTGTGACCAAAAAGCTAACATGCGAACCTGATCGAGAACCACAAAGGCCCCAGACTCTCCCAAAAGCTCTAGTGTTCTCAAGACATCCTCGAGGTAATTTTTATTTTCTGATTTTATGATAAACTCATTGATCAGAGAAAGACGATTGTCCGGGCAAAGGGTTGGCAGATTCAAGAGAACCAAACGTTTCATATTGTCGTTTTTAGAATTCAACCATTCTGACAATTTTGGTTTTACTTGAGTATCTTCAATCTGAGCTAAGTATGCTATGGCCATTTGTTTAATGCCAAAATCCGGATGGAGCTCTAACCAGTGAAAGGCGAGGTTGCGAGATTCTGGAGATTCAGGCATCCATTGAAGCATCAACCGAAACGGAGCACGCAATAAGGCTGAACCGGGCGTCGGAGTTCTTGCCAACTCCACATGCTGAAGAAATTGCACGAGTTTTTTTCGCAACTCCGCCTTAGTTTCCTCTCGTGATGTGATCTTATATAGACTCTCAATACCCTTCCAATAGATATTCAAAGGCGGAGGAGAACTTTTGGGTTCCCCCTGTTTTGCCAACCAATTCGAAACAATTTTCTCGCGCGCCTCAGTTGGGCGATGAGACAGTCCCTCAAGGGCCGCCTCCACTTTGACCATTGACAAATCAGTTCCCAGCGCTGATTCTAAGTCCTTCAAAAACTCAGGTTGATCTTCATAGTAACCTAAAGCCTTCAACCCCTGTATCTGCTCCGACTCTTTGGAGCTTTTTACCAGAGCTAGCACGTCTTCTTGCACTTTAGCTCCTCGGTTTTTGGCGAGCCTTTGTAATGATTGATAAAACTCGGCTGATCCATCATTTCCTTGTGATACTCGCTCTTCGTCGGCATCAAGAACCTGATGGATGCCCCCACGATTTTGCGGTCCCGGAGAGAATCTCTGACGAATGCCATAAACTCCATAAGCCGCTAAAAGAAAACCACCTAAAGCTACCACTTTTGAAAACAATTTTTCTTTAGCCATTCATTTCCTCATCCGTAAGCTCTTCAAAATCCATTGCTAGATCAGTGTGCCGGAACTCCACCACCAAGACAACGCGATTTGAGACCAAAGCCCAGTCTAGCCTTCCAATCTTTATGGTTAATCGCAAATTGATTTCAGAATTCTCGCAGGGTGACCGATAGGAGTCATAATTATGAAGATGTCCCTAAAATGGAAATTCATTTTGGCTTTTACATTGATACCGATGATTGCCCTCGGCGTCTTCTTTGTTATTATTTACAACAATTTCAAGGCAGACCGCCTGGCTAATATTTATGAAACATCCCTCACACAATCTCGGCTCCTTGCAAAACTCACTTCCGAGCGGCTCACACCCATCATCACTATGATGGAACAATGGGCGGAGTTTTATCGGCGCGACTCGCGTTATGCTGAAACCTTACTCCGCACCATGCGTGATAGCTCTACCAACCTGCGCGTGGTTTCGTCTGCGGTGCTCTTGGAGTACAAACCGTTTACTAATAAAATCGAAACTGCCTCAAAGCTCCAATGGTCCACTGAAGGTATAAACATCGATCACTTTTCCAAAAATCTCGAAATGTTTTTGCGACGACTTGAAAAGAGTCCGAAGCCCTTGATCACCGAAGAACTCCATAGTACCGATTGGACCATCATCCAAAAATTCAAAAAAGATCCAACAACCGACATCATAGTATTAGTGTCCTTTAATACTAAATGGGTTAGAGGTCGTTTTGCTGGACAGATCGTAACGAACAATTTCTGGGTGGGTGATCTTGGACAAGTTTTAGCCAAGAACACGCATTTACCAAATGACATCGTTCCCCCGGTCTTAAAAACAATCATCTCCGGAAAGTCCACTTATGGATCGTTCTTCTTTAAATGGAAAGATCAAGAATATATCGTCTCATACTCGGTACCCAACCACACTCAAATTGTGATGGTCAATCTCATCAAGGCTGGCGTTGCTTACGAGGCACTGACGCTTTTACTAGACAAGAGCCTCTTTTTGCTCTTCATTTTCATTTGCTTAGCAGCGATCACCGGTATTCTGCTTTCCAAACATTTGACCAGCGCCCTCGAAACACTGGTTAAGGCCACCGCCGCCATCGGTCGTGGTCAATTTAATATTCGCCTCAATATCCGCACCGGGGACGAAATCGAATCGCTCGGAAAGAGTGTTAAAAAATTGGCCACAGACATCCAAGGTCTTCTGGAAGAAACCAAAGACAAAGGCCGAATGGAAAGTGAGCTTCTCCTCGCTAAAGAAGTTCAAGCAACTTTATTTCCGCCACAGGCTTTTGACTCGGACGATATCACTCTCCGTGCCTTCTCGAAATCCGCCAGTGAGTGCGGTGGTGACTGGTGGACCTATTTTGAAACCCCAACTGATTTCTTTGTCATTGTAGGCGATGCCACAGGGCATGGGGTTCCTGCAGCCCTCCTGACCAGCGCCACCAATGCGCTTGCACAACTTTTACAAACAATCAAGGTGCACGCCCCAAAAGAAATGCTCACCTTTATGAACAATGCGCTTCACCAAACCGCACATGGAAAAAAATCGATCACCATGTCATTAATCAAGATCAATAAGACCACCGGTTTGGTTCGCTATGCCAATGCTAGCCATGAGTCACCTTTTATTTTGCGCAACCTGACCACGACCACTAAACTCAGCGAACTCTTGAGTTTGGATAGCCAGAAATCAAACCCCCTCGGATTTGCTCCTGATTCCGAATATGATGAAGGCGAATTTCAATTGCAGGCCAATGATGCTTTACTTCTTTACACGGACGGTGCCATTGATGCCCGCAACATGGAAAACCAGGCGTGGGGTGAACGTCGTTTTGCCAAGGCCGTTATCGAGGGCCTCGTCAATAACTCCAGCTTAGATCGATCAATGCAACACTTTGTTCGCTCTTTCGATAACCACACCAATAGCGCGCCCTTGGTAGATGACGTCACCGTAATCTTAGTGAAATACAAAAATACTGACACCCCTCTTTATTAGGAACTGCTGAACTCACCCTCGGGTCTCTAAAATTTCCGAATCTGCTGAATCACACTCTGAATCGCATTGCGCTTCAATTCCTCTGAGGTGATCTCGCGATAGTGAGTGGGTCGATCTCGAAGACTTTGCAAAGAGGGGGGCACAGGAACCGCACATCCAATGAGAGGTTCCACAACCTCCGTGAACTTTGCAGGATGGGCTGTTGATACAACAATCCAATCTCCTTGCAAACGAGATCGCACGGCCATAGCTGTGGCCGTATGAGGGCAAAGAATTTCCCGTTTTAGTTGATAAACATTTTTTATCGTCGCACGAATTTCCTCATCAGACACACTCACCGCATCACTTACTTTTTCTAAGGTTTTGAGCTCGGGCCATAGATCCTGGAGTCTTTCGAAATTGCTTGGGCTCCCAACATCCATCGCATTGGCCAAGGTCATCACACTCGGCTGCGGCAAATAACGTCCACTATGGAAATACTCAGGCACAACAGCATTAGCATTGGTAGCCATCACGATTTTTGAAATAGGAAATCCCATCGCTTTGGCCCAAAAGGCCGCCACGGCATTTCCCATATTTCCAGTGGGGATCACATAGTTCGCCACCTCATGATGTTCATTAAACCACCAGAGTGAACTCGCCGCGTAATAGAGCGACTGGGGGAGGAGCCGCGCAAGATTGATACTATTGGCCGATGTAAACTCGAACTGTTTACACAACTCAGGATCGGCCAGCAGCCTTTTTACGGTCTTTTGACAATCATCAAAACTCCCCTCCACAGCAACACTGAGAATGTTGGGCCCCCAACACGTGAGCTGCTGCCTCTGGAGAGGAGAAACTCCATCTTTCGGGAAAAGAATCACCACACGAAATCCTGGCCGGCCATCAAAAGCCGCAGCAACGGCACCACCGGTGTCGCCCGAAGTGGCAACGAGAATTGTCTTTTCCTTTTTGAGAGCATGCCCCATCACCTCCCCTAAAAATTGCGCCGCCACATCTTTAAAGGCGGCGGTAGGTCCGTGAAACAGCTCTAGAATGGAAGTATGAGAATCGAATGCTTTTAGTGGAATCGGAAAACGAAAAGCCCTTTGAATGAGTTCAGAGATTTCATTTGGGCTGAAATCCTCTGCCATAAACTCACTGAGAATCTGAGTCGCCACAGCAGAGAAAGACTGGTCTTGGGGTAGTCTATCACGAAAAGATGGGAACTCACAGGGAACATAGAGCCCCCCATCGGACGCTAAACCACTTTCCACCGCTTCCAGAAAACCAACTCGTTCCCCTGAGTTTCTGGTGCTACGAAATTTCATAAAAACCGTCCGTTTCGAGCCCGTCGCAAACGAGCTCCTGGCGCTGGCCCGACCCCCACATAGGACTGAGTTTCTAGTCCTCGCAGCGCAAACTCTTTCACTACAAGTCGAGCGACGATTTCGGCCTGCCTCTGCGACTGCGCCAACGCAAACACACTGGGTCCGGATCCAGAAATTGAAAAGCCCAATACGCCCTTTTGGGTGAGGACCTTAGCTTTGATCTCTTCAAACCCCGGTATGAGATGAGCACGCTGGGGCTCAATGATGAGGTCGGTGAAACCCTGTTGGATGAGTGCAAAATCTCTTTTGTGGACTCCCGTGATAAAAGCGGAGAGCCTTGCTGTCTGACCGACAAACTGGGAAAGAGGGACGACCTCTTTAAGAATCTTTCGCGCTATTTTGGTTTCAACTTTCACATTTGGATGCACCAACACCCAAGCTAATGATTTTGGAAATGGCAAGCGTATCATAGGGGGATCAAACTCCAGAGAGGACAGCGTCAGTCCACCGTGAATACAAGGCGCTACATTATCAGGATGGGCCGCACCCGATGCAATTTTCTCACCTTCCAGGGCATAACGAAATTGTTGATCCGGTGTAAGTTTCTTCTTTAACAGTGCAGACGCCGCCACTACGGCCGCCACAGCGGAAGCTGCAGAGCCCCCCATTCCTGAACCCAAGGGAATGCCTTTATGAATAAACACATCAAACCCGGTCTTGAGTTTTTCTCCCGCCTGCAGTGCGAGTAGGGCCGCCCCTGCTGTGTTCTGTTGAGTTTGTTTTGGCAAATCTAAGACCATCGCCTGAAGATCCTGTTCCCCATGAATCTCCACAATTTTTATTTGGGAGTCACTACGTTTCTGCAGGGCCACTTGATCTCCAACGCCACCAATGGCCATTCCCAGAACGTCGAAGCCAATACTGACATTGCCAATAGTCGCTGGGGCAAAGGCGAGAGATTGCGAAGACACCAACGTCATGCGCGAGCTCCTAAGGCACGGGCTAAGCGAAGGAGATCGGCAAATATACCACCAGCGGTCACTTCAGGGCCTGCACCAGGGCCTTGCACTATCAATGGCTGACGGTCATAGCGTTTCGTGCGAAATGCAATAATATTATCCGTTCCTCGCAAACGCCCAAAGGGATGATCTTTGGGAAACTCTCGCAATCCTACTTTGGCATGCCCTTCGGCATTGACAAAACCCGTGTATCGAAGCAATACCCCTTGGGCATCAGCATTTTGTACCCGTTTAGACATTAACGCATCCATCTCTGGAAGGCGTCCCATAAACTCATCACTCCTCGGAATTTCGGCCAGGATTTTGGGAACCAACGACTCTACTTCGACATCGGCCATACTCATCCTAAAGCCCGCTTCGCGGGCCAGTATCACCAGCTTGCGGGCCACATCCATACCATTGAGATCATCGCGAGGGTCTGGCTCTGTAAATCCCTTTTGTTTGGCACTAACAACAATGTCCGAAAATTTGTTATTTGCATTGAACTCAGAAAACAAAAACGACAGAGTTCCAGAGAAAATTCCCTCAATTGAAATAATCTGATCGCCAGTCTGAATGAGATCTCGCAATGTGGCGATGATGGGCAATCCAGCCCCGACCGTGGCTTCGTAGAGAAACTGGGTATTGGCCTTGGCTTGACTCTGGCGAATCTGTTGAAATCGCTCCCAAGACCCTGACCCGGCTTTTTTATTGGGGGTGATAATATGAATGCCCTTAGCGAGCCAATCGGCATAGTTTTCCACCGCTTTCTCACTCGAAGTGCAGTCAATGATGACCGAATGAGGGATCCCTTCCGATTGAATGTGCGCGGCCAGCTGAGCTAGATCGGTCGGTTTCAGTGGATGGTCCATCGGTGGCGTCATCGTCCTGTCCATGAGGGCTATGGCCTTAACAGAGCTGCTTATTTGTTTAGGCTCAAGCACCATGTTCTTTGAATCTACAATGGCCCGCACACGCACATCGAGTTTAAAATCACGCTTCAAAACCTCACGACGCTCATCTAATTGTTGTAATAGGGCTTTGCCAATGATTCCAGGGCCGATGAGCCCCACCGAGATTGTGTAGTCCGACAGAAAAAAGGCACTATGAGTCGCTCGTAAAGCTCGAGTGGCATCTTTCTGATCCACCACTACGGATATATTGCGTTCAGAGGACCCCTGCGCAATGGCTCGGACACTGACGCTGGCATTACCAAGAGCCGCAAAGAAGCGGCCGGCCACCCCTGATTTCTCGACCATATTGTCTCCAACCATCGCCAGAATACTACACTCTCGAATCAGCTGAATGCGCTCAATCTGACCATGGTGCAACTCAGACGTAAATACTTTTTTTAGAGATTCCTCAGCCTTGTCCGCATGCCCCGCGGGAACCGCAAAACAAATGGAGTGTTCTGAACTGGCTTGCGAAATCAACATCACGCTCACACCAACTTCCCGCAATCCACCAAAAAGTCTTTGGGCGATCCCTGGCACGCCGATCATTCCGGTGCCTTCCACGTTCAATAAACACACATTGTCCACTGTGGTAAATCCCCGAGCCACCCTGCCATCTTTGTGTTTTAGGATGCGATGAATATAGGTTCCAGGAGCTGATGGATTGAAAGTGTTTTTGATGAGAATGGGAATATTCAGATCTACCGCAGGCCCCATCGTGTGGGGGTGAATCACCTTCGCCCCAAAATAGGCAAGCTCAATGGCTTCTTCGTAGGAAATTTCTTCCAGACACTCGGCTTCAGGTACTTTGCGGGGATCCGCGCTATAGACGCCATCCACATCCGTCCAAATCCAAATCTCCCGACTCTGAAGCAGCCGACCAAATATCGATGCCGAGAAATCACTGCCATTGCGTTTGAGCGTCGTCGGCACCCCTTTGGGAGTGGAAGCCACAAAGCCGGTGATCACCAAATGGTGACTTCCCGTGCGCCGACAAAAGTCATCCATTTTTTGCTGACAGAGTTCCC
>JBILOD010000519.1:0-3128 GCA_044374645.1 Pseudobdellovibrionaceae bacterium
TTAAAGAACTCATGCCTGATTTTAAAGAGCAAGGCTGCCCCATCGATACTGAAGTTAAAAAAGATGCCGTTTATTACCTAGGGGATGATTTTAGCTTTAAATTGCCAATTGTACCACCGCCTTTCCATAATGAGGGTCACTACATAGTTTCGCTCAGTAAATTCAACCGTTGGTTGGGACAAAAGTGTGAAGAAAAAGGGATCAATATTTTTCCTGGCTTTGCTGCGGTTGAAGTCATTTACGATGGCGAAAAAGTCGTAGGAGTACGTACTGGCGATAAAGGTCGCGATAAGCAAGGAAGGCCAAAGTCTAACTTTGAGCCCGGTTTAATATTGAATTCCAAGCTGACGGTGTTTGCCGAAGGCACGCGTGGTTCGCTTTTTAAAGGGGTTCAGAAAAAACTCAATCTTCGCGCTGGCAAAAATCCGGAGATTTTTGAAGAGGGAGTAAAAGAGATCATCCAGATGCCGAAGGGCACGGTTGAGCCAGGTCAGGTGATCCACACCATGGGATTCCCGCTCAGTAAGTCCATTGGTGGCACGTTTATTTATACGCTTCCTGAGGATAGGATCATTCTTGGGCTCGTGGCGTATATGGATACCAATGATCCATTGTTGGACCCACATCGAGAGCTACAAAAACTTAAAACCCATCCGTTCATAGCAAAAATGATCGAGGGTGGTCAGGTAATTTCGTACGGTGGTAAGACCTTGCCCGCAGGTGGATGGTATTCCATGCCAAAACTCTACGGCGATGGTTTTTTAGTGTGTGGTGATTCGGCGTCTATGGTGGATGTGCAGAAATTAAAAGGCATCCACTTGGCCATGAAGTCTGGGATGTTGGCCGCAGAGAGCCTCTTTCAATCTTTGGTTAAAGAGGATTATTCCGCGCAACAATTAAAGTCATACGAAAAGGCTGTTCACGATAGCTACATTAAGACGGAACTCTATAAGGTGCGTAACTTCCACCAGGCATTGAGTGAAGGGATGTTGGCGGGCTTGCCATTGATTGCCCTCCAAGAATTGACCGGTGGCCGCGGTTTTATGGACCCAATGCCGGCCCATAAAGACGCTGATACAACGGATAGTGTGGTTGATGTTTGGGGTGCTGACGGAATTAGTCACCCCGCCAATAAGTTGCCAAAAACCGATGGGAAGCTCTTTTTTGATAAGTTGGGCAGTGTCTATTTGACGGGTACCAGCCACGATGAAGACTCGCCTAACCACTTGATTTTGCAGGACGGTGACATCTGTCGCAACACCTGTGAGGCCAAGTTTAAGTCACCGTGCACTCACTTTTGCCCGGCCAGTGTTTATGAGATGGTGCCGTCTCCGAAATATACTGGGAAGTTTGAATTACAAATTAATTATACGAACTGTATTCATTGTAAAAGTTGTGATATTAAGTGCCCCTTTGAAAATATTGATTGGACCCCACCAGAAGGTGGCGGTGGCCCAAAATACCAAGACGTTTAAGGTGGGAGCTCAGCGCTCCGCCTAAATAGGCAGAATGGGGCGCCTTTTTTCCTCTGGATGGTTCAATTTCTTTCAATCGTTTTATTTTTAAGTTTTGATCGCCCCACATTTTTAGGGGCGACCGTAAAAGGATCTACCAGAGGAAGTTTATGCCACAGTTTTTTGTCTCCACCGCTAAAGGCCTTAGTGAAGTTTTAGTTGAAGAAATGATTCAATTAGGAATTCCTATGCCTCGTAAGACCAATGCAGGCGCTTTCTTTGATGGAAACTGGGAAGACGTCTATCGCCTCAATCTGCAATCGAGAGTGGCCAGTCGTATCTTGAAGCCTCTTTTGGAGTTCACCGCCTATGATGGTGAAGAATTTTATAATCAAGTTATCAAAAACCAGGATTTTTCTCGGCATATCACTCCAGATCAAACTTTCATGATTGATGCCTCTGTTAAAGAGTGTGCCATTCATGATCAGCGCTTTGTGGCAATGAAACTCAAGGATGCAATCTGTGATCAGCTCCGTGATAAGTTTGGTTCGCGCCCGGATGTAAGTAAAGAACGTCCCGATATTCGTTTTTATATTAAAGGTTATAAAAACAGCTTCTCACTGGCCGTAGATACTTCAGGTGATAGCCTATTTATGCGGGGCTATCGTATGGAATCTGGAGAAGCGCCGATGAAAGAAAACCTCGCTGCCGCATTGATCATGATGACGGAATGGCAGAAAGATATTCCAATTGTGGATTTAACTTGCGGTTCTGGAACCATTTTGATCGAAGCTGCAATGATTGCTATGAACATGGCGCCGGGAATTCATCGCCGTGAATTTGGATTCCAAAAGTTTAAGACTTTTAATAAAGAAAAATGGGAAGAGATTCTTGATGAAACTGTTGCTCAAGAGAAGGAAGAGCTTCCATTTAAACTTTATGGTTACGATATTGATCGCAAAGTTTTGCAGAAAGCTAAGGCCAATGCTCGACGCGCCGGAGTTGATCATGTAATTGATTTCCGAGCTGAGGGGGTGGCAACAGTCCAGCCTCCTTGCGAAAAAGGGATTGTGATTGTGAACCCTCCGTATGGCGCGCGTCTGGGTGATGAGGATAATTTGCGAGATGTGTACCGTGATTTGGGTTACACCCTGAAGACTCGATTTGCAGGCTGGGATGTATTTGTACTTTCAGGCAACAAAGACCTTGTCGCCGATCTGAAGCTCAAAGCCTCACGCAAACACTTTGTCTATAATGGTTCGCTTGAGTGTCGTTTTTTGAAGTACTCAATCAAGGCCGAAAACAAATAGACTAAATAAAATTAGTTTTTTAAGTTTTAGACCGTGCCTCAATAATTTGGTACGGTCGATATCCCTGTAGGTCTTAGGTCCGGAATGATATTGCTTCGAAGTACTCACATTGAAGAGGACCAGCAGAATCCCCAAAAAGGCATGGCCACCAAATTGACTAAACCTAAATTAACCCCGCCACGCGGGCCGAAGACGAGATTGATCTCGTTCATGGGTGGCACAACTATTTCATTTGGGTGCGAAAAGTGATGAGGGTGAATTGCCTGGCGTACAAAGCCCAAGGCAATGGTGGCTTCGTTGCTGACGGTCACTAAACCTATCGTACCACTTGCGGTGATTTCAAACTCTACCGTGATACCTTCAA
>JBILOD010000330.1:0-5036 GCA_044374645.1 Pseudobdellovibrionaceae bacterium
ACTTTATGTCACATCCTGGCTAATATTCAATGATCTGGCAAGGCCAGTTCAGATATATTGTCCAGTATGTGACATAAAGTGTCACATACTGGACAATATATTTTACACCTCGGACATTGTGCGTATTCTGGTGCATTCAGCCGGTCAATCAGGAGGATGGCGACCACCCTTTATGCGAGACTATGGCTCACACTGTGCGGGATCGAAACGATAAGGACGATCAAACGTTTCAATACTGACATCGAGCTTGAGATAGCCACTGCGACAATTCGTGATCAAAAGCTTGCTGAGGGCTTTAGCGTTTGCGATAAGACCTGAGTTCGGATCATTGAGATCTTTGCTGGTGAGTAGCACTTCATGGCGCAAGAAATCGATGGTTTCCGGAGAATTGAGTTCACGCACCCAAGTTAGAAAATGATGGTAGGTTTTTGGGTCCATGTGTCGAACTTTTTCGAGAATCTTAAAAGCTTTAAATCGATTCTCCTTGATAATGCCACAATCATTGTCTCTGAGAGTCATTTCTTTGATCAAGACAGCGTCGGGAGCGGGGCCTTCCGTTCGCGCGACCTGGTCGCCTTCCAGGCGAAAATAACTTTCGAAATAGTGAATGTTTCCCACTCGATCGGCTTGATTTAACAATTGATCCATCAGGATCATGTCGGCAAGGTCTTTCATCTGCACGACATTTTGCAGACGCTGCTTAAAGTTAAGCCCCGTATTGATGACATCAATCGATTTCTCGCTAGCCACTTGGAGAAAAGGAGGCTGTTTTTGAAATCGCAACTCTCGGGTGGCATAGTCTCCTTTACCATTCACCTCACCATAATATTGTTCGCCCCCTGCATTGAGGAGGAGTGCCCCGTAAAGAAACTTTGCATCCTCCGTAAAAATTTGTGGGTATTTTTGAGGGGTTTGATGGGCCCGTTGGTAGTGTTGCCAATTTTGATGAATAAGTTCATTGTTTTTTGGGTCAAAAAAGGAGAGGGCTTGGGTGGTCCATTTCTGATGCTCGCTCTTATCAATCGTGCGCACGACCGCGACGGGAATATTCAGGATGTTCCCAAGGCGGCGGGAGAGGTGGTAATACATTAAAATAGAAGGGGTGTAGGAACACGAGATGCTTTGTTTATGTTTAGCTACGAGGTTCAATGATTCATCCCGAATTCCGCAGTTCAGGCTCCGATCCGGAAAAGCCGAAGTGGCGTGATCGAGCAGGAGGTGCATTCCTGGATTGGTACTTTTTATCTTTGGACATACCGCCACACGCTGCATGTTGGGGGTTTGTCCATACAAGTCGAAATGGCAAAGCTCCTGTTCGATTTTTACATCGGCCTCCGAATAGGCGCTTTGGCCACTATGATTCGGTAGTAAACAGATTTCATTTTGATAATTTGGAGAAGAGAAGGAGATGATCTCTCGTCCTCGTGCTTCATTGACTTCGAAAGCGAAGGTCAGACTACTGAAAAGAGAGAGTCCGATCATAGAGAGACCTATAACCGGGAGTTTCACGAATCGAGTCCGCATTTAAACCTCGCTTGTTTGCAAACAAATCATATTTAATCCGGACTTTTTTAACGCAAAATCACAAATAAAGTCTGTTTTGTTTGGTTCACTGTAAAAAATTCCATAGCCGCCAGCCAAATTGGGCCACCCATCTCTCTATCGAGAGGTTCCCAGTCTCGCTGTTTCCGTCAAAAGATCCAGGCCAGACCATCCTGATCAAAATATCCAGCTCGGAATATTCAGGTTCGCCAGCCTAGATCCGACTATCCAGCCCCGACCAGTGAGTCCAGGCCTCTAACCCTGTATTAGACATTGGACGACCTTTTCCGATACGATCAAAGTGAGCTCATTCATGGAGGATCTGTTGAAGAACATAGGCTTTTTAGTGTTGTGTCTACTGATGATGGGACCCCTGAATAAAATTGAAGCCAAAACCAAGAAGGTGGATTTTCACGAGTTACCGGTGGCTCAAGTACCATTTTCCTCGTTGGTGCTCACGAGTGAACAGTTTCGACAACTCGGTCCAGAGGATCGGACGACCTATTTTATCAGTCTACTGGCATTAGCACAGATATATGAAGCCTCTCAGGATTTGGTCGACGTAAAAAACAGAGAGATTCGTTCCTCCGCTCGGCCCCCCCTTCAAAACCCTATCCCTGGGCCGCAGAAGGAAAAGCAGGTAGAATTCAATTGGTTTCACCAAGTCATCCCTGAAGCTCACGGGAACCCTCTGGCATTGGTAGAGGGATTGCTATGGCTACGAGGTGGGGCTTTCGTCGCCCCAAAGGTGATTTCAGCAGGGAGGGGCGCCGCCATTTGGACTGCGCGAAGCGTGCAAGCGAACCAGAGCCGGGCGGCAGCGAGAGGGGTCCTTGCAGCTGCGAATAAGAAATCTCTCGAAGTCGCCAAGGGTCTGCGATCCAAAGCCGATGACGTGATGAAAGAGGCGTCTTCTAAAAATACGGCGATCAGGGCAAAGGCCGAACAGGAAGTGGCCCAAAATAGCGCTAAGGCGGAAGAAACGGCTGAGCTATTGCGGAAGAACGCCGAACGTAGTGAGCAGATTGCAAAAATCCGTTTAAAGGAAGGCACCGAGGGCGTTGCTAAATTTTTCCAAAAGGAACGCGAAGCTCTATTAGCAAAACGAGCTGAGGGCCTCATCAAAGCCCAGCGAGAGGCGGCTGCTCAAATACAAAAGCAAGCCAAACAAATTGATCAACTCGAGAAACGTCATGCTGCCGAACTAAAAAAGTCCAAGCCCAACCAGAAGGTTTTGGGTTCCATTGAAAAGCAATGGTATCAAAGTTTGGAAGACCTAGAGAGTTCAACTCGAAAGTTTAAACAAAATGGCGGCCAAGTGGATGAAGCCTCTCGGATCATGAAAAGTGCTGGGGTCACTCGTCTGCCGAATCTCGCCAAATTCAAGGCGGCGGGGATTGCAACCACGACGGGTACCAGTGCTAAAGCTTTAGGTTTATTGATGGCGGGTGGTGCTGCCTTTCCTTTATTGCCGGACTCAACCAAAGACTCTCTCTTTAAGTTTTTTGACGAAGCTGGAGGGACCGTATTGGGGATAGCGGGAATTCCCGATGCTAAGGGGGCAGAGGCAACTCCAACGACCCCAGCTCCGCCGTCGGAGAAAACGATTGGTGAGGCCGAGGACGCATCCTCCGCATCAGAAAGCTGTCTGTTCGGCCTTTACACTAAAACTTGGAATGACAGAGGAATGTGTTCGCGCCCCGAGGAATCGTCCACCGAAAGTTGTTATGGTGACCACTTTCAATGCCCTTCCTTCGGCTTAGCTGCTAAGGGTCAACCCATTTCGGCAAAGAGTCTTTGTCTTGATACTGAACCGATACTGGACATCTCGGTGCGCTGTTCTGGGGTCCTAACGAAATTTATCACAGACAACGGCGAGGACATTCAACTCTCCGAGGAGGAGTATCGTGCCTTTGCGCAGGTCCTCAGGGACCAAGGTAAAAAGATCGAAGGTTTAGATATTAAAAACTTAGGCACTCTTTGCAATCGGCAGCGACAAAATGATGAGTGCGACGCCCTTAAAGCGGTTGCAGATGCCATCCCTAAGGCCGCCGTGGATTTGATGATGGCAAAGTTGGCGAAGGACCCTGAGGACGCTGGAACCCAATAGTGCTAATGGCAGACCCCATTGGATGCCTTGTCGGAGGGGAGGGTGTGGAGCCAAGGACCTCTGCTCCTAATCTCTTAGCCAACCTACTTTGTCGAACTTCTTGGTTTGGGGGGGGGGGGCGATGAAAAAAATCTAAAGATTAAGAACTCTTTTAATGCCAAGATTCACAACACAATAGAAGTTCGGTATGAACAGCAGAATTCAATTGGGGGTAGCGTGTGAGTGGGTCAGGCGTCTTTTTGGCGACTTTGTCAGCGGTTGTGGTGGCATCTGTCACCTGGGCTTCAGAGGTGGACCAAGAAACCTATAGCCATTTACCACTGAAAGATGCATCGACTGAAATTAGTCAACAGGTCCAAAATAAAATCCAAATCGTAATCGATGAAATCAATAAAGAGTTAAATTTAACTACCTCCGCGGCCACAGTGTCAGACGGGGAATTGGAATATCGCTTTGCCGAGAAATGGAAAGAAGGGCTATCCTCGCCCTGGAGTAGTGAGTTTGAAGAGTGTATTCCTAAAAACAATTGTCCTGGCTGGAATCCCATTGAACGGATCAATCTTCTGCCGGGAGAATCGATCTTTGATGAAGTGAATTTCAATCCGGTCACCACCCGCTATATCGCTCCGGTGATTCAATTGTGCGGAGTAAGGATGGGCGTCGACAAACTCACTCATATGTTTCAAGATGGGTTTCGCTTTTATGATCTTTGGATGAATCAACAGCGGCATCTCACCGACGAACAGATTTTTCAAATGAGTGTGATTGAGGAGCGACATATCATGGGTAAAACCCTGACTGCAGTTATGAGTTATGCTGACGTCGAAGCCAATTTAGCGGGAGTTGAGTTTTTTAGAAATCTATTTATAAATAGAAGACATTTACGGCGAACTTCTGAGGGGTTCCTTTCTCTGAAAGAACCTGTGGATATTTGCGCCTATGTGAAACCCAGTTTCGACGAGCGACGCGCTCATGTGGAGTATTTTGGCTCACGCGCCATCGCACTGAAAAAACTCATCGCCAAACGCCGCCAATATCAACCGCCACTATCAGACGAGCAGATCAATAGTATTCTAGCCCGTGCAGAAACCCATTCAGTGAGTGCTTTGGAAATCTTTATTGGTGTTTGGCAAGTCACCCGACATCCTTTGTTGACAGCCAATCTTTGGGATCATTTTCCCAACTGGCTAACGTCCATTGAAAATCGCCGTCCTGTTCAACTGAAGGATTGAATCGATGGATGAAGGGTGATTGATTACATATTGTCATCAGAAGATGGTTTTTGTTGGCAAAAAAGATGTTTTTGGACTCTTCGTTTTGATCTATGAAATCAAAGCTGGAATTGCGGAGGTCCAATGAGCGTTATCTATTCGGCGTTTACGGC
>JBILOD010000332.1:0-5026 GCA_044374645.1 Pseudobdellovibrionaceae bacterium
CAAGGCTCGTTCCCGTATCAAGTAACCAAAGATGTAGGGACCGACAAGGAAACTGAATACAACACTATACTTGATCCTTTAGCTTGGTCTCGCCGGCCCGTTCTGGATTTAAAAACATTGATCCCGAAAAATCAACCCAGCTGCGGCCAGAAGACTCAATTTCCAGATCCAACTCTCGGTGGCCTATTGCCTAAGGGAGATGCTGCGGAACTCTTTAGTCCAGCGGCTTGTGAGTAGTCAGATGAAGTCCACGCGGGGTCCATTTTTTCCCGTACTATTGCTCCTCGGCGGATTACCTCCTGTCCTGGGGTGGTTGTTGACTCCCACAGATTCGATGACTTTGATCGAGCCACCCGTCTCCAGTCAGGCTTCCAGTTTAGAACGCGTTGAGTTCAAACATTGTGGTAGAGCCTTGAACGAGTGCCTGGTCATCCGTGCTCTCGAAGGCGATATTTCTAACCTGCAAAACACGATGAGCTTCTCGAGCCCGCAAGTCCATGGTTTGGGTTTTGAGGACAAAGTGATTTCATCCGTCGTCATTGACTTCAACACTTCCAGCCTGTTTTTGCGGGAACGTCAAAAGGGAGTTTATGTCGGCGAGTGGAAAATCCATTTAGATACACTCAACGTGGCATTTTTTCCTGTGCCAAAATAAACTTTATTTAGATACAATGGGCGGATAACCGTACCATGGGGTCCTTCCCTAACTCCATGAGCGATGGACCTTTGAGGATTAAATAATGATATCAAAAAGTCTCTGGTTTATTCTGATTACGATTCTATTGGACACCATAGGCATTGGACTCCTCGTTCCGATTTTTCCAAAAATCCTTCAACGTTTTGCCACTGAACCATCATTGTTGTCTCAGTACTTTGGTTTTTTTATCGGATCCTATGCCTTGATGCAGTTTGTAGCCGCCCCGGTCCTGGGTGCCCTTTCTGATCGCTTTGGTCGTAAAGTCATCTTATTGATTTCGCTGCTGGGTGCCGCTCTCGATTATTTATTTATGGCCTACGCACCGACCATTGAGTGGCTCCTCGTTGGCCGTATTTTAGCCGGGCTCACTGGTGCCAGCATGACCGTGGCTTCATCGTATATTGCCGATGTCAGCGACGATCAACATCGCGCCCATAATTTCGGACTCATTGGTGCCGCTTGGGGAATAGGATTCATCGCCGGCCCCACCCTAGGATCGCTCTTGGATCTTTTAGGGCCCAAGGCTCCCTTTCTAATGGCCTCGGGTCTGAATCTATTCAACTTTCTCTTCGGCCTCTTCGTGCTCCCTGAATCCCTTCCTCCCTCTCAACGTCGCCCCATCGTCCTCAAACAACTAAATCCGTTGAGTTCAACCCTAAAAATTCTCAAACCTTCACCCATCGCCATTTTTGTGTGGATGTATTTTCTGATATTCTTGGCGGGCCAGGTGATGCCGGTAAACTGGACACTCTACACAGAGACCAAATTCCATTGGACCCCTGTACAATTGGGCGTATCGCTCTCTGTGATTGGTGTGGTTTTCGCACTTTCACAGGGGGTGTTAATTCGATACTTGATTCCAAAATTGGGAGAAGACCGTTCTGTCACCTTTGGAATTGCCTTTTATGCGATCTGTTTTTTGTTCTTTAGTCTTTCCACACAAACTTGGATGATCTATTCGACCATTTTCCTCTTCGGATTCACCAGCCTTGCTGTGCCTTCGTTGCAGTCGATGCTTTCTCGGCAAACACCATCCAATCAACAAGGCGAACTGCAAGGCAGCCTCGTCGGCCTGGGTAGCCTCGCTTCAGTCATTGCACCAATCGTCTTTACACCTATTTTTGTTTATTTCACACGCAAGGAAGCACCAGTATTTTTTCCTGGAGCCGTCTTCTTTGTCGCTTCAGGAATTTCCTTGTTCACGCTGGCCCTTTGGTATTTCTATCAACGCAAGAAATCTCCAAGAGCCAAAGCATAGGACAAGCCTGTTTTCACAGAAACCACCTAAGAAAGTACGTGATTGCGCCAGAACGTGGTTTTCCCTGACTTTGCATTCACGCCATAATCTTGTTCATGAATCACTTTCACCTGCAGCGAAGGTAACTGTTTTTCGAGAAAAAACTCTCTAAGTACACCCTCGACGTTCGCAAGAATCTCATCTTTTGCCGAAATTTGCTGTTCATCAATCAACACATGAAAGCAAACCTCATTGGGTTTTTCGCTGACCATGAAGAATGATTTTACTCCCGCCGGCATCAAGGGGTCAAAAGCCAACGGATGAACTGTCACGCGATTGTTCTCCTCCGTGGTGAAATAAGGAATTTCATCAGAGCGACCGATCAAGCACTCAACCCGTTGAAATGGATTGGCTTCATTGATTGGTCTTGGAACCAGAATGTCGCGCAGTTGATACCGAATGAGTGGCATTGCATAACAGTGCAAATTGGTGATGTGCGTGTCGGACTCGTTGATGGAAAAAATCAAATGATCTTCATAAAGTTCAATGGAATTCTCACCATCACGACAAATTCCCATTGAGTATCCTTCGGTGCTGCCATAGTGGTTATTCACCGCACACCCAAAGGTCTCTTTCAAATACCGACGATCGGTCTCGAGCAATTGCTCGCCGCCCGAATCAATTGAGTCGGGGGTCAACTTAATCTTTCCGCTCCGCTGAGCATCGGCAATCAACAAAAGTAATTTAGCATAACCGCTCAGAATGTGCGGTTGAAACTCACTTAATTGTTTCAAAACGTCTTCAAAAGGTTGCTCAATGGAAATCGCTCGGTAATCGACAATCTTTCGTGCCAGCCATATACGATTGCAAAAACTCATTGTTTGAGAGGAGCCCGCAAAGCTCTTTGGAAAGCCAATCATGGCAATGCGCTTTTTGTAGCGACGGGTCCCAACGTGTCCTCGCGCCACCGAGGGTGAGACACCGGCAATCACCTCTTTGGAGCTGGCAACAAAATAACCGGGTTTACCGGTGCTTCCGGACGTTTTTAAGACATGATAACGGCCTAAGTACAATTTTTCAGGATCGCCGGCCTCCACATAAGCATGCACATCCTTTTGCTTGATGGCCGGATCGGTGACAATTTCATCGAAATGTTCCTGAATGATTTGTTTTGTGAGCACGGGAAAATCTGTGGGTTTGGCAGACTCTGGACGCAGACCACGCTCTTTCATGATACGGGAGTAATAGGGTGATTTGATATAAACGAAGTTTACTAACTGACGCCAGCGATCCACTTGAATCGCAAGCATTTGCTCCCGACTCATCTTTGAGACCTTTACGTATTGGATCACATTTTTAACGTATTCGTAGGAAAGCATGGGTCCTCCGTATGTGGGCGCTTCTTGGGGTCACGTTGCCCTATAGGAAAAGACCCCTATAGGGGGTCTCAACTGACCCTTATATCGAAGCATCCTCTCGGAAGTTATAGGGAATTCACTCCTTTTTATCAAAATAAGAGACTTACAAATGAAAATTTAACTTTGAGGTGATGGAAAACTTTTTCCACTTATAGTGTGGCACAAATCGTGAATTGATAAACAACGAGGTCATGATGAAGTTGATGAACCAAAATGAATTGCCCTGGAGCTGTCAAAAAAAAAGACAGCTGTTAAACCTGGTGAGCCATCTCGGTTTGATAGCATTTCACACGTTTTCGGTAGCGTTTAATGCCTCCGCCGCGGACGGCATCCTGGCTCCCCCCAATTTGGCAATTCAAGGTCGCTTAATTTCCCCACCCCTCCCAGGCTCAAACCTCGCAAAACACTCTAACGAGCCAAATACGGCCTCTCAAACATTGACGATCCAGGAACTTCGGCACGCCCTCATCGCAAGACTTCCTAGGGTTCCAGAATACCGTTTCATTAACAAAGAAGCGGAAAGGCTGGGTGTGCGGGTCTACCTCTTTGGTGGAACCGCTGCGGCTTATGCACATTACGTTCGGTGGGATCTCCTACGCGAAAAAGGCGATAGCCGTTTCCAAGCGGATCGCTTCGATTATGACTTCACTAATATCTACCGATCCAACCAGGACCTAGACATCGTTGTCGATGGATCGGCTGCACAAATTGCTGAGCTTCAGAAACGCCTCCAAGAAGTCTTTCCACACTTTCAAGGTTCCAAAGAGGCTTGGGAAGTGCGCTCGCTCCGCGAAAAAGTGAATGGTAAAATTGCACTTCTGAATAATCCAGATTTCCTCAATCAGAACACAGATTCAAATTCCGTCGGGCTCATTGCGATCAATGAACCCAACGAGTTATTGGCGGTTCGAGATTTGAGAGAATGGCAAAAACCAGATTCGCATTTTCTAACCGACATTCTGCATAACCAACTTCACTATTACCATTCTGATCTCCACCATACGACCGAACTTGCAAAAGCTGGTCGCAATCCCGAAATTTTCTCAGTCATTCGGTATTTGGTAAAGGTTGTCCAATTTGAACTCGATATGAATCCAGACGATCTTCGTCATATTCAACAAATGGTCGAACAGTTTAATCCGGAGGGATTGATGGGTGACGTCGGCTATCAAAAACAATGGCTTGAAAAGAATTCGGTAAAACTTATTCAACACGCAGTGAACATTGAATACGCCTGGAATCTTATCGAGAAACTAGGATTGAGAAACAAACTCATCGCAATCTCGAACGACGCCGGAGTCGTTAACACAATGGCCTGGTGGCTTTCGCGCGAACCACTTCGCTCTCAAGATGTCGGCAAGGGGAAAGGACGATCCCCTAAAGAACTGGGTATTGATATCGTCGCCCATGAGACAAAATCATTTTCTGCCTATGAGTCAATCACCCGTGCGCACACAGGCGAAGCCAACGTCTTGGTGTCGAGAGAGAATGTGCCTGGTGAAACTGCCGCTCTTGGAAAAGGGTTTTACACGCGCGTCGGTCGAACCGGCGCCAGAGGGACAGGGTTAACAATTCGGTTTCATCTTGATCCAAACGCCGTCGAAGGCGTCGATTTCAAATACGACCCTGAATCCGGTTACGTTATCGTTACAAATAAAAGTGCCCTCAAAGTCA
>JBILOD010000333.1:0-5023 GCA_044374645.1 Pseudobdellovibrionaceae bacterium
AGTTAACATCTTCTTGTGCCTTTTAACATACGGGAGCCAATGACTATTCCAAACCTCATCAAAGCTTTCGATTGTGGAAAGTTTCTTAACGATTGCATCCCAAAAGATCTCTTCCTGATCTTCAAACATTCCAATAACGAGCGCCTCAATAAGAGCTTCCTCTGGAGGATTTTGACTGAAAAACTTTTGAATAAAAACTGGCCCAAAGGACTTGTGCATTTGCTCATCAAAGAATTTCACGTCCTCGAGATTGGCCTTTTCCTTCCAATTCCATATGCTGACATAAATATCAAAAATTGATTTTCGACTTGATATCTGATCTTTCATTATCTTTAGTAGGAGAAGCCGACTCTCTCCGGACGGGTCCAGTGAAAAAATCTTCCTCAAATCTTTGAGGTCCATCGCAGACAACTCCCGAAGTTCGTCTTCGCTGGGGCTCAGAAAATTCGCCCTCAAGGCCAGTCGTAGACGTTGATGAATTCCGAGGTCGTCTTTAGAAAGTTGCGGTTCAGAGAGCAACCAGTTATAGTACTCATTCAATCCCATCGTTAAATTCTCAGGTATAACCTCTAGGGCCGAACGATTCTTGATCAAAATAACCCTCTGAAAGACTTCAAAATCTGTTTTCAGCCGCGCCTCTGGTTTCAGTCGAAAGCGTATCGTAAAGCCTGTTCCAAGAAAACCCGATCGTTCACCGATCATCGCATAAAAGCCATCTCCATGAACAGCAGCTTCCCCAACATGCCCCTCTCTTGAACTTAAAATATTGGGCAAGAGCATATGGGATCGGGTGATCGACTCATAGACTAAAAATGAAGTCGTCTCATGAGAAATAACTTCGATCCCCAAATCTTTTGCAGTTTTTTCGTTCCCCTCGCCGAGCGGTTTGCTTTCAAGGGGTTGCTTATTCATCCACCAGGCAACAGTATCCTTTATCCCCACATCTCCAATTTCCATTAATTTCGCCCTTAAACCGCTTTTATTTAACACTTTCATCGCTTTTTCGACATCCATGGCATTCTGTATGAGTTTAGGAATGTTTTCAGAAAACCACTTAGGCAGATAAGAGTGTCGACCAAGCTCCATTGGGTTAAATGAACTAATTAGGTTGTTTAGACGCTCCAAATCTTCGCTCCTAGTTTCCAAATCAAGCTGAAAGACTTTAATGAAAAATCGAATCACGGCCAAAATGGGAGGATTACGCCCTTCGATAAAAAAACGGGTTGTTTCATGGAGATGAGAAAAATAGAAATGGATTTTACCATCCATGAGGTCATTGAAAAATCCGGAATTAGTGCCATTGTCCCAATCTCGCAAGTCGCGAATTCGTTCCAGGTTACTTGGAGGGTCGGTGATTTCAATCATCCCCACGGACTGTGAGTCCGTGTGTTGGTTCAAAAAATCGGGATTATTCAGCAATGCTAACTTATCACCAATATTTTCTCTGAGCGAACGAATTTCCCAGGCCTGTTTCGAGCCCTTAGATCCTTGCATATACGGAAAGTGACTCACAATTTCTTTCTCAAGACTTTTAATTTTATCCAATGGTCCATCAACAACGATGTCTAAATCCTGGGTGGAGCGATAAATATTAATGTATTTATAGTCAAATCGAGCCGGATGATAACGCTGATCTCCCCTTATCCGCAATAAATCCCATTTTGCATAATGGCCAAAAGAGGCCGCAGTCCCACCAAACAAATAGACTTTAACACCAAGACTCAATGCGACCCGCTTAATGAACCGAAATTCCTCAACTCGATCAATATTGGCTGCCAAAAAATCAGCGTAATCTTTTTTACTTATTTCAATTTTTCTAATTTCGTTAGTCTGGCTCTTCGATTGCGAGAAGACCTGAATAGCAGGTAACTGAGCCAAAACAAGTAGGGACCCCAGCAATAAGATATGTCTCTTCAAAGCACCTATCCAGGCGCCAAAATGGAGACCAGCGTCCAACTGTTTGACATCATCAGTACTCTGCTTCGACAAAACCACCTCACTTTTGGAGCCCGAGAGCGCAAAGTGCAATCGTCACGCCAAGTGAAAAGGTGATACCATTTTATGGAATCTTCGCACGAGGGACTAGATACATGCACTCTCAATTTCAGAGCTCTATTTGCAATGCCGACTACAACGGACCATTGCAACTAACCATAACTTTCTGTTCAGGCTGAAGGGCTTTGGGCCTCCAATAGGAGCTAAATCGTTTTGGTGCAACAATATCTCCTAGAAGATAGATTTCAATACCATTCCTAAGAAATACAGCGGTCTTTTGGTCATTAACAGTGAGCCCCAAAATTTTTACCCGATTGGTATCGAGAAGAACTAGGCTCTTCCCGTCCGGTCTCAAAGTGCCTATCACCCGTCCAGATTGATCTTTAACCTCAGTTCCCTCTTTGCTAATTTCAGAACACTGATATGGAAAAAGGTGATCGCCTACATTGACACAAAAGATATTTTTCTTTTGATAATTGAACCAAGCGGTAAAATATTTTTCGATAGTAAAACCACCAGAATAGACAATCAATTTAGGTTGCTGTCCACTTTGAGCGCCAAACTCAATAGTCGTAGTGAAATCTGCACTAGGCTCTTTATAGCACTTACTTCCTGGTTCAATTGTTGTTGGCATTTCACATTTCGCTATTGAGGCTTCGTAACGACTCTGGAATTTGCACTTTTCACCTCCGAATTCTTCGAGAGAAACCTCAGTCGGTGTCTCGGGAGAATCTGAAAGAACCCATTGCAGTTTTTTGGTAGGTCCTCCAGAGCTAAAGGCAAATGTCATTTCACATATGGGGTGTTGATCTCGCTCGGACCGCAATAGCGATAGAGCCACATTTCCCTTTGGCCCCGAGCCATCGAAGCCATGACTTTCTGATACCTCAAACTCCCCGAGACTTGATTCTATCAATTTAAAATTGCCCTCTAGATCAAGGGGGCAATCTAAAATTGTACGCGGATAGGGCCGCCCCTGAGAAATGGAGCTAATTGCAATGACTGATAGAAGTGCCAATTTGAATTTCATAATGTCCTCTTTGGGAAGATTCTAATGCGAAACGTATGCCATCAAAGGTCTGCATGCGCCAGGCTTGAGAAATCAGTCTAAAACGGAGAACTTATAAACAGGTCACCAATTGTGTTACTTTTAAATGGAAACTGTAGAGGTCGTTTCGGGAGGATTTGTCAATTTTGCGTTCACTTTGGATTGGCATAATCGTCGCATAGAAAACTATAAAAGGACTGCCTGCGCGAGGGATTGGGAAATTAATCCCGAAACAACTAGAACGGGCTAATCAATTTCATTATGACAACACTACGGAAAAGTGCTGTTAATCATTCCATTTCTAACCAGTGGCTAAGATGGACTACGTAATTCTTCATTTTGATTTACCTGCTTTTGGATCTAGGGAAAGCCAATTCTAAGGAGGCGGAGTCGCTCGTTGTTATTGCAGTGGGACCCCATTTGGATTTATTTGATTACTCAAGTTCGGACTACGAAATTCATCGCATTAGCGAATTGATTAATTTTATGAGATATCGCCAACCAAATCTGAAATTTGAACTGATACCCTATTTTACCTTGGACTCTTTACGTCAGGTCTACCAACTTGAGAGTCAAAGACCGAAACCACGAACAATTGCCTTAATTCTTTATGCGCATGGAGAACATAGAGATGGCGAATTGAAGATTCTAAGTGGGGTAAACTGGGAGAGCAGCACTTCGATAGGAGCAATGTCCGCCCAGGTTCCGACCGAAACATTTCTTGTTAACTGCCATTCTGGTACTGCCCATTTAGAAAGTTTTTCCAGAGGAGTGTTTGGTATGTGTCCGATGGAAGACTTATCTCCTACTGGATTTTTAACTATGATTCATAAAGCTCTAAAGGCAAACCCTGACATTCGTTTTCCTCTGACCGCTCGAGAAATGTATCAGTTTGTAAAGCGATACCCTCTGCTTGGTCAAATACCTCATGGTGGGGTCCAACTCAATTAGACTCTGCACCCAATGAGGGCCTTAAATCGGTTGCGCGCGGAAACATCTCTGCCGAACTTCCAGAACCAAAGATTCCTGCTCCGGAACGTGCTTTCGTGAAACGAAAATTTCGCCAGTGGACAGACGCCTGTAGGGCGCGACTCAAATAAATTAACACTCACTTTGAACATCAAATTCATAAAAAACACCGGCAGTGCCTCAAACTGAAACGAAGAACTTCCAAACAGGTCGCTACATTTTTTGGCTTTCATTACTTACGGCAAATCCTATCTCAGTACGTTCGCTGTCGTTCCTCTTTTTTCGGTATGGGTTTTGAATAGTACCTTAATTAGGACGGCATCTTTTAGGGGGTCACCATGAATCACAAACCAACTCTACTCACATTTCTTTTACTACTCTTTTATGTTCCAAATATTTATGCGCTTTCTGAAAAATGTCTCACTCGATCAGACTCCCGAATTAGCTTTTCGTTCTTGATGGGTGAACTACGAAAACAAGACTCCATTTGCATAGATTATATGAGTATTCAAAACCAAATCGAAGTCCAAGACTTCTTAAAGGCCGTCTTAAATAAACCCGTTTCTCGAGCGGAACTGGTCGAATACGAACTCAGCGAGATGGTTAAAGAGAATGCCACCCACCCCGTTAGCAATGACCCCTGCTCAATCGATCCGCGGCACAATGATTGTAATCATGAAATGCGAAACTCGTTCTACGCAGAAGGCTTTAAACGTGCTGCCCGAAAACAAATTGACGGCATTCGATCGAAGCAGGCTGCTGCAAGAACATTGAAGGACCCAAATAAATGCACCGTCCAACCTAACGTGGGTCGCTGTAGAGTTGAGGACTTTCGAAAGTATAAGCTAGAATTGCTTATGGAAACCTTTCAAATGCAATTGGAATATTATGATCAATCTTCAAGTGTATCGAATGACCAGAGCGTTCATTAGTCTGAAGAATCAACGACTGCATTTCCGCAAATTTTCATCTAAAATTCTGTTATACATGTGGTTTTTTTTACATACAACT
>JBILOD010000334.1:0-5019 GCA_044374645.1 Pseudobdellovibrionaceae bacterium
TTGCGGTCGTTCCCACGGCGCAGAAGCGTGTAGGAATACAGCTCCCCATTTTTGACCGACTCCCATTGGAGTTCACGGACGTAGCTAGTTTCCGGCATGGTGATTTTGGGAGTTTCAATCTTCTTTCCTAAAATTATAAAAGGAATGGAGCCATCGAGTGATTCAC
The DNA here is from genome assembly GCA_044374645.1 of Pseudobdellovibrionaceae bacterium. Lineage (GTDB taxonomy): Bacteria > Bdellovibrionota > Bdellovibrionia > Bdellovibrionales > Bdellovibrionaceae > CAUJGP01. The sequence continues at coordinate 167 of JBILOD010000334.1, forward strand.
CTTCTTTGTCTTGCTTGTCATAGCCGATGATCGACCAAGTATACTTGCGTGCTACCGGCAATTTTACTTTGAGTTCAGAATCGCTCGTTTCATAATTTTGAGAGAAAGTATGAGCATCATCTTCGATATGAATTTTATAGTTTGAAGCCTCACTTTGGTATTCCCATTTAAACGTAACCTCATACGATTCATCTTCTTCCGATTTTATCTCTTGTAATGCGAGAGGAAATACTGGTTTTGGAGCGTAGAGTTTTACGTAAAATTCTTCAGCCCCGCTCCACTCGCCAGGGACTCCACGTTTATCTCGCGAGCGCAAACGCATGGTGTATTTACCGGGCTTCAATTCACCATTCCAAACGGGCTCTGTAACAGTGAAGCGGAAGGGATCTTTATTGCCGCTGGTTTTCCCAATGGGACTAATTTCGACTTCGTAAGACTTTGCTCCTTCGATGGCGTCCCATTCAAAATTGGTCACTCGTCGTGATTTTGTGTCGGCTGCATCTGTCGGAAGTTGTCCTGTGAGTTCTTGTGCAAAAGCAAGAGTGCCGATGAGTAAAAAGCAGCTGAGCAGAAGGGCATGGGCACTTCGCCTAAGAGCTGCTTTAAGTTTGAATTTCATCGTTTCTTGCAACATCAGTTAATTCACCTTTATCTTTTTCAGTTTAGGGGCTTTAACTTCGCTCTTATCAGGAACAATGAGGTTTCGTTTGGGTGTCAACTCCCCACGACGACCGTAGGCATCTGTGGCTCCGATTTGCACAGAGTAAGATCCAGGCATGAGGTTGGAGAGGCGATAGCCAGGATTATCAGTACTGAGTTCATTGATGATTTTGCCGTCGCTATCTCGAATTAAAACTTGGTAATCTTTGGCACCGTTCACCTCATCCCAGTTGATCGAGAGTGAGCCGTCAGGGCGAGCCAGAAAATCGGAGTCATCGTTCGGCAACAGAGTAGGTGCACCAAGGAGCGGCAAAACGGCAACATTGAACGTGCGAACCTCTGAAGTCCCAATATTATCACCTTCATCATCGAAAGCTTCAACGTAGGCGAGGTAGCGCCCTGGTTTGGCGACGACTTTTTCAAACTTAATCTGACGGGTGTCGGCGCTTTCAGATTTTGCTAAATCTGTGCCTTCAGGAGCAATCTTTACCTTCCATTTTTTAACTCGCTCAGATTGGTCTGGGTCCCACATGAGTGTCAGTTTTGGATCAGCGTTAACAAAATACTGAGTGGGTTGTAGATTTGAATTCCAAGTGATTGGAATTTTGATAATGCGTTTTTCATTTATGAAGAATTGGTGAACGGGGCCTGGCAGCGGTTTGCTGCCATCTTCTGGATAGGCGGTGAGGCGCCAAGAGTAGGTGCCCAGCGGCAAGTTAGGCACATCTTGGAAATCCTGTGATGCGGGGAATCGTTTGCTCAATATTTTTTGTTTTGTCGTATCGTTGTTGAGTTCGACCATGACATCTTTAACTTCCTGTGGTGAATTCCAGCGGAGAGTGATGTTCTCTGTTGATTTTCGAGTTTGAATGATAAAGTTAGGCTCAGGGGTGACTGGAGTTGGCGGGAATCGGCCAACCACTTCGATTTTGTAAATGGGGCTTTCGCCCATTGGCTGTTGTGTGTCCGGATCGACGGCCTTGAGTTTCCAATAATAGGTGCCAGGCTTCCATAAAACTTTTAGCTGGTTCTTAGAAAGTTTTTCGGCGCTGGTGGGTGCTAGCTTTTTACGATTTGGTCCGCTTTCTAACATGACTTGGGCGTCTGCAGGAAATCCTGTCCATTGAATCATGAGTGGATCTGGTAATGTGGCATTTACGAAAAATGGTTTAGTTACGTCTGGAGACAGCAGCTTTACCTTCTCGACGTTTTGGCGAAGCCCGGTCATGCCGATGCCGCCCTCATTTCCTTCTTGAATGGATTCAGCTCTGCCACCGTCTTTGAGGTATTGGGCGGCGCCTCTTAAAACTTTCAAATCCATCTTAGCGTTTGATGAACCGGCGAGTTGGGCTGCGGATTTGGAGAGGTCTAACTTGCCGCCTTGTGATTTCAAAGTGAGTAAACCTTTATTATTTTTATCGACACCATTAACAAACAAAGAACCCTCAAGTAATTCTAAACTAATTTCGGATTCTTGTTTTTGAATCACAATCATTGAGTCGGATTCGAGATCAATGTAGCGATTGGACTTGTAGAATTGAATTCGAGCCTCAGAATTGCTTGAGGTTCTCACTGAGTCTCCCGCGCGCAATCGATCGAGGTCTTCTGCTGGCTCCCATAGAGTGCTGTTCGCTCCCTTGCGGTGGATTTCACTTTTTGTCTTTGAGATGTAAGCAATAATATCCGCTTCCGAATCGCCCTGCGATTTCGGTTCATTTTTGATATGCCACAAATAGGTGAGTGCGCATCCAATTAAGGACACTACTGTGGCTATTGCTATTCGCTTCCAGCTGGAAACCACGAACACCTCCATGGTGCTCTTCGGAATAAGTTGTGGAAAAGATAAGGGCTTAAGACGAAAAAGAGTTTCCTTTTTTTAAAAAACAGACTAAGCCAAAAGTAGGGATTAGAGATTGATTATAGATCAAGGTCGAGGAGGGTCGATGCTACCAACGGCGAAAATCAGAAATACAGTGCTGCAGTTACCGATTATTCAGGGAGGAATGGGCATCGGTATTTCCAACTATCGTCTAGCAGGTCATGTCGGAAAAGAAGGTGGTCTTGGTGTGTTATCCAGTGCTGGCCTAGATCGGATTGTTGGTGAGCGCCATGGTCGTCGATTTAAAGCTCGGGAGGCTGCAGCTCAGGATGTCATTGATGCAAAAGCGATCGCTGGAAGTGGCGCTATTGGAATGAACGTCATGGTAGCCGTTTTTAATCAATATGAGGATTCTGTATTGGGATCGATGGACGGCGGTGTCGATGTCATCATCAGCGGAGCTGGACTTCCAATGGCCTTACCTGAAATTGTTAAGTCTCACCCACGGGCTGATGAAGTGGCGCTGGTTCCTATTCTTTCGTCCGGTCGAGCTGTTGATGTGGTTCTTAAGCGTTGGTCTAGATCCGGTCGTATGCCCGATGGAATCGTGGTTGAAGGGCCTTTAGCCGGTGGTCATATCGCATGGCGAACTCGTGAAGATGCCAACGATCCAAAGCACAAATTAGAAGTACTACTCGAAGAGGTCCTGACTGTCGTGAAAAAGTGGGATTTGCCTATTCCAGTATTCGCTGCTGGTGGAGTATATACTCATGAGGACATTAAGCGATACATTGATATGGGGTGTGCGGGCGTACAGATGGGAACTCGCTTCTTAGCTACTCACGAAAGCGGCGCCAATGATGCCTACAAAAAAATGCTCATTGAAGCAACCGAGGACGATATTGAGCTGGCAGATCGCCCTGGCTCGCCGTGTGGAATGTTGTTTCGAGTTTTAAAGCAATCTCCCTTTTACCAAGAAGCGATTGCGCGAACACGGGCGCCTAAGTGTGATAAGGGATATTTATTAAATAAAGGTTATTGCCCTTCGAAGGAAGACAATGAAAAGACATTCTGTATTTGTAATGGTCTTCTTGCTGCAACCAATTGCAATAAAAACGAGAAAGACCTTTATACAGTAGGACATAATGCCTATCGCGTGAAAGAAATCATTAGTGTTCGAGAGTTGATGCAAGAGCTGGCAGGGGTGACTTTGCCGAAAGAGCATAACACTATCCTATAAACATAGTTGGATTAGTTTTACCATGGAAAAAAAGAATTACATCACTCCTCAAGGACTTGAAAAGCTGAGGAGTGAGTATCAGCAGTTACTCCAAATCGAACGTCCTAAGATCGTTGAAACTGTTGCTTGGGCGGCCAGCAATGGCGACCGTTCGGAGAATGCTGATTATATTTATGGTAAACGTCGCTTACGGGAGATCGACAGCCGCTTGCGGTTTTTAGTAGGGCGGATGGAAAAGGCGGATGTCGTTGATCCTTCCGTTGTGACTAGTGATAGGATTGTATTCGGAGCCTTAGTTACAGTTGAGGATGAAGATGGAAACGAAAATCGCTATCAAATCGTAGGTGAGGACGAAATTGATATCCCAGCAGGGAAGATTTCCTGGAAATCTCCTATTGCAAAAGCGCTCTTGGGTAAAAAGGCTGGAGACGAGGTTGTCGTTCAAAAGCCCAAAGGTCCAGAAACTCTCTGTGTAGTTCAAATAGAATATAAGTAATGATAGTTTAAACATCATGAAACGATCGGCGTGCTTTTCTTTTTTATGGATATTTTTGCTCCTCACCGAATTGGCCTGGTCTCAGTGGGGCCAGAAACGAGAACCCGCGGCTTTTAGTCGCGTTCCTCAAGAGTTAAATGAGAAGGCCATTGTTGATTGTTTGCCAAAACTCAAAGGGTTTATTTCAAGCCAAGAGACTACCAGCATTGATAATTTAAAGACGAAAATTGAGCGCATTTATGGATTGAAGCGCCCGATGATGAAGTATAGAGAGCTTCAGTATAAAAATGGACCTGGTGAAAAGTGGAAGGTTGAATTTTACCTTTCACCTGAAAGTCGATGGAGTCGAGAAAAGTACAAGCTTAAGTTCTTTAAGGCTGAAGAGAGCGGTTTTTTTGTTGAAACAGCTAGTCCACTTAAGGATGATTTTTTAAGCAAAGACGCTGTGCTTAAATTTGCCCAGTACGAGCAGGTTGATTCCGATGAACGATGGGAACGATTCGTTATGCCTGCAGAACCAGCAGTGAGTTACAAGTCGAGAGATTTTAAGTTGTATGAGTTAATGGTCTCTAATAGATCTCCCAAATTTAGCCTTTTGTGCAATATGGCAGGGGGGCATCCGTACTGCCAGTGCTCGA
>JBILOD010000022.1:0-16575 GCA_044374645.1 Pseudobdellovibrionaceae bacterium
ACATTAAATGTGTTTTGAAATCGGGTGGTTTGAATTGTTGGGGATCTTCGGGAGTTGGTTTGTTTGCGACCGGATCGAGCTATGCCGCGTATTCAATACCTGTGGCACTCTATCCGGCAGGCAGCAACATAACAAAAGTAGTTATGGATGATTTTATTTGTATCCTCAAAAATCAAGGTGTCTACTGTTGGGGAGATAATCATTACGGAAGCGTAGGGAATGGCACTCAAACAAATGTTTATACACCCTATGAGGTTTTTCCTGAATTGAGTGGTGTTACAGACATCGTGAGCAATGGAAGTACCGTTTGTATAATTATCAATAGTGGATTGCGATGCTGGGGCCAAAATAATAGCGGAGAAATGGGAAATGGGACTACTGGGGCATTCTCACCTCCTGTCACTGTTTTTCCGGACGGAAGTCTTGTTACAAAAGTTATTTTAGATGAGTCTCGCCTGTATGCCATCGTCAACGGCGAAATTAAAGCATGGGGTTATAACTATTCTGGGTCCCTTGGCATCGGCAGCGCAACGAATCTCGTCACCACACCCGTTACCGCCTTCGCGCAATTGGGTACTCAAATCAGTGACATCAATTCACAATGCGCCATAGTGGATGGTGGAGTCTATTGTTGGGGTAGAATCTATGTGGGAACTAACCTAACGGCCCCTTACGATACTACCACTCCTATTCCCATCATACCTAAAAATAGCTCTGTTACTGAAATAAAGAATGGCTGTGCCGTTGTGAATGGCGGTGTAAAGTGTTTTAAATATTTTTTTGGACCACTCGGGGATGGCGAAGCAGGGACCACCAGGTCTGAGCCGTTAACGATTGTTCCAGAAGGGTCAGGCGCCCATGGATTGATTGCCACTGGAAGTACATCGGGTCCCGGTTATTGTGTAATCATTCAAAGTGATATTAAATGTTGGGGTCAGCCGCCGGGCTATACAACGTATGGTGGAAGTGCTTGGGGACATGGAATGAATCCCAATAGCGAAACGCCAAGTTGGGTCATACCCAGTAATTCAGGAGTTACCGCGCTCGCTCGAAACTCAAATTGTGCCATCGTTCAAGGTGGAATTCAGTGTTGGGGCGAAGTCGGCAAAACTGCCAGCGATACAGTTCCAAGAGGCGATGGCTCCCTCAGTTTCAAAAATAGCCCATTAAACATTATCAAAGCTGGTTCTCAAGTTTCCAAAATTTGGGGAGATGAGCATACGGGTTGTTACTCCATATTAGATGGATTAAACTGTTGGGGAAGAGTTGGATTAAGCCCAGTTTATTTAAGCACCATTCAGATCGAAGCAGAAGGTACTGGCATTGGTGAAGTCAGTTTGGTTCAATCTTCCCGCGGTATATGCTACATCAAAAATGGTGGTCTTATTTGTAATAACTCAACTAAGAACTATGCGTTCGAGGACTTTTTCCCGCCATTATCGGGAGTTACACAACATAAATTTTATCGAATGGGAATGAGTTATACTCATGATTGTGTGATAAAAAATGGGGGAGTATTTTGTTGGGGAAGTAATAGCTATGGTCAATTGGGCTTAGGGCACACAAATGCATCCAATGTTCCATTGAGTTCTTTCCCTGAGCTCAGTGGGGCAACCCACATCGGTCTTGGGCGCGCCTTCACCTGTGCCGTCGTCAATGGTGGAGTATACTGCTGGGGTCTCAACGACAGAGGCCAGATTGGAAACGGAAATCAGATCAATCAATTGTCGCCCGTCAATATTTTTCCAGAAGGAAGTCAGGCAATACAAGTTGAATGTGGCTATGATCACACTTGCGCACTCTTTGCAGACGGTGGGGTAAAATGTTGGGGTCGCGGTCTATATGGCCAACTGGCGAATGGAGGAGTTTCTGATAGTTCAACACCAGTGACGTCCATTCCCCCTGGTGGAGGAGCAACCTATATATATTTAAATTATCTAACATCCATCGCCATCGTTAATGGAGGCCTTAAATACTGGGGATGGAACCCACTCTATGGTGTAGGATTACCTTCTACCTATTATATTTTAAATCCTAAAGTGGCCTTCCCAGAAGGAAGTAATATTACTCCAGAAAAATTTAATCACGCAGGTGGCTTATGTGCGGTTATTGATGGTGGTGTACAGTGTGCGGGAGATCGAACGATGAACACTTCCAATTTAACAAGTCCAAGCTATGGTGTAGTTTGGATTTACCCGACTTGGTAGTTCACCTGTCTTCTTTGACACCGTTTGCTTCCAAGCTTTTTCAGAATGGACCTATCTCTCAGGCCCTTCTTCTGAAAGGAGCTTAAGCTCTTGCCTCCATTGCCAATGAGAAACTCACGCATTCCATTCTTTAATTCTGGTCCATCATAGGCTATTCGGGGAAACATCATATAAGATTTCCTGTTCCGCTCATCTTCCTTGAACATAGGAATTGTTATTTCTGTCATCAACATAAACGTCCTTTGCCCATTGGAATCCACTTTATCGAGTTCAACCTTCCAGCATTTATCAAAATGACTTTTCTGGTTACGGCATCGATCTAAAGCGATGTCGATATCTTCAGTTTGAAAACGGTCCTGCCAGGAGCGAACAAAGTTTTCTTCCTTTTCAGGGTGGTTCGCATCCAAAAAACCTGTCCGAATGAGCTGCCTGTATTCTTTAAGTTTACCGACTAAACTTTTGCCCTCAGCGCCCTCATTTAATATGAGCCGTTCCATGTTTTCAGCAGAGTGAACAAAGGTTCTTCCTCCCTTACCCTCTCCACTCACTTGACGATAATGTATCATCATACGTTTTGGAAGAATTCGCTGATATAGAATTTCATTATGAGCTAGCAAATGAAGTTCCGGAGGAAATTTATCGACCGTATGAAATCCGTCACCAAGTGAGCCTCTCACTGTTCGCCCACTGTTTGAACCTCCCCATTTAAACTGTTCCTTCAATTGTACGTCCATTGGCGGAGTTTCGTATCGTGGGTCTCTTGGACTACTGGGATCAAGGCCGCGAGGTAGAAGCACGGAATTCCGCCGATTCACTACCTCTTCTAATTTCAAAGCGTGAATAGATCCGGCATTAACAGCCTTTTTAATCACCCCTAGCTCTTGTACATTTAAATTTGAATCGAAGGCCATACCCGACATGGCAATAGAAACTTCTCGAGTTTGTTGCTCTACATCAAAGGCTTCTCTTGAATGGGCCGTAGTCAAATTGTTGACGAGATAAAGATCTCCTTTGCCGACTTGACTGCCTGTACGAGTACTTAGATAGAGTCTGTTCGGAGTTACCGGAAATAGAGTGGCGAAGTTAATTTTTTGAGATGTTAAGGCGCAATTTTGAGCCTTAGCCAGCAGCTAAGGAGAAAAATTGCAACGACAACAGGCAAAAAAGTAACGAGACAATCTGTTTTCGCTAACTCCGAACAGGCTCTAGATAGGCCTCCATCAAAAGCTCGTTTTCCTCAGGCGTCAGTATTCTCCCATTGCCTAAAGTAAATCGACGATATCCATTGATAAAGGCCGGGTCGGTCAATGCGATTCGCGGAAGATTGAGGTACTTATTTCCTTCAAATAAACGATATCCAGAAACTGTACTTCGAGTCATAAGCGTATAAGTTGGATTCCCTGACGGGGCATTCTCATCGAAAACCTTCCATGCGGAATCGAACTCATCATTAACTCCATTGAGTTTGATGATCGCTTTTTCGATATCTCTTTCACCAGTCAGTTCTTGCCAAGATTTCAGGAAGTTTTTCTGACTATCGCCATTCCTAGAATCAACATAACCAGTTTCTATTGAAAGACCATGTTGATAAACATCATCAACCAAAGACTGACCTTTGGGTTTTGACCGAAGATAATCTTCTGAATAATTGGGACTGGGCTCTTTTTTGCTAACAGTTAGGCATTGAAAGCGCATGAATGAGTCAGACAAATCTCATTGCTACCCTTAAAACATTTAAGGCCACGATTAAATCTAAGTTTTAGTTTGATTGGATTGGTGGAAACGGTTTTTCCACATACCATTTCCAAGAAGTTCACCATTCCCCAACTTCTCTACGCAAATCGTCTATTTGCCGACATTTCTTAAAACATGGTTCAACTAATATTCTGGAATTTCCATTCTCATTCATCTTACGATCAATGATCAAAAACGTTGTACCAAAAGGTAGCAAAACTTCTTCTTCCCATCTTCCAGTCAGAATTCCAGGAAAGCCGTTCGGAGGGATTCTTATATACAACAGGGACCCACGATTAAACTTATTTGCTTCATTAGGGTTTAAAGAAGTCGATGTGAATCCCTTTCTCTTAAAACTTTCGCCGATACCCAATTGGATATCGGATTGACCCCTAAAGAGATAAAGACCGCCTGGCAAAATTGGGGAGTTATAAATTGCATTTTGGATTTCGTCGGAAAATTCTCCCAAAATCGTTGAGTTTCGTTTTTCAATCTTATGTTGAGAATTAATGACAAAAACTGACTCGTCTTTATATTTTTCTGAATCGACGAGATAACCTTGTATAAGCTCGTATACAGCCGTAGATTTATAATTATCAAGAGCCAATTTTTGACTTTCAGTGAGGTCAGTTCTTGTCGTATAATCTTGATATCCAATCGAAGTTGAAAAATGCTTGTAGGAAGTGACAGTTACGGCGATTGCATCAACCGCAAATAGGTGTATCAATAAAACTAAAAATCCTAAAAGTCTCATGAATGACTCTCCTATTTTAAAAACCGTTCCAAAACCTAGTGTGGCTAAGTCCCATGTTATCACTGTAAGCACTTCCAGAAAGTAATATGACAAAATAATCTTTCCGGTACGATCTTTGAACTGTGTGGAGTCCTTTGGATTTACCCGACTTGGTAAATTCCAGAGTTCAAAGCAATAAAGAGCAAAGTTATATCGCGTGTATCATAAAAAGCATCGCCACCTTTCGCTGATTTGAACTGTGAGAGCGCTCACCTCATTTTCTAGAGAGCGCTTGCTGACAAGAACGAAATTTTTCCACCGAAGCAAATCCCGCATTAATGGCTGTAAGTGGTACGCCCAGTTTACGCGCGCCTACCAGCCATTCAAAAGCCTGCTCCTGATTTACTCCCACTTTATCACCCAACTTGATCAACCGATTGGCCGCCAACACCCAATGCACCGCTGCCAGTGGCACATCGTGATCGGATTGCTCGAGCAAGGAAAGAAAGTGAACAAAAATATCCATTCGGTCTTTTTTAAGAAACATTTTTTTCACTTTACTGAGCGGTAGAGACTGTCCCTTGCCACCTAAGAGGTTGCGATACTTTTCGATCAAACGAACTACGTTTTCGGCTGATTCTGCCTTTGAAATAATACGCATCAGATCCAAAGCAAACACCCGCTCGGCATTTGAAAGTGGAACAGTTTGTCCAAAGTCTAACACAGTCAGTATTCTTTGGACGGGATCAATCATCAACAGAATTTGACCATCATGAATGTCGGGATTGGCATGGGTTTCAACGGGAATCCAATTGTGCTTTTCAGCCACTCCACGCAACACCCCAAACTCGACTTTAATGAAAGCTCTCATCGCTGAACCATAAGACTCCGGATCGGTTTTTAAAATCTTCTTTGCTGTTTTGCCAGGAGCCTTCTCCATAAAGAGGGCCAACCCCTGTGCTGAGTCTGCACGAATACTGCGAATCTCCCAACCGTCCACAGTTTGATGATAGATATCTTGAACCTGATTTTGAATTTTCATCGCTGCTTTTTTATTAAACTCAAGAGTCACAGATTTTTCGATGATATCCATTAACCCAACAATGAACCCAAACTTTTCGGTTCGCTCCGGAGTGCGCGTCAGTTCCCCCAGCAATAAGCGGAATCGACGAAAGTCTTCTTTCGTTTTAACAACAATATTCGGACGTCCAATGGAGACCACCCGACTTTGCTGCGTCTTTAAGTCCAACAATTCAATGGCAATATTCACTGAACCAGATCCAAGAATTCGTACCACTCGGTACCGTTTGTAGTCCCAGTTTTCTCCGAACTCATCCAATAACAACCGAAGCGCTTCGTAGTAGGAGAGTGGCATCGCCGCGTCCTGATAATCTTCAAGCACTTTCTGAAGGTCTTTCATTTCACCGACAAACGCGAGGTATTGTGCCAACTTCGCTCCCGGCGCCCCGTAGGCGTCCAGAAAACTACGAAATACGACATTCTCCGTGAGCCCCATGTTTTCCGTTTCCATCTTTTGGGCGAGAGCATAAGAGACAAACAACGAAAAGTTACGTCCTTCTGCCGCACGTAAACTTTCAAACATAATTTCGGTGATTTCGCGGTTTTCAGCTTGAATCGGTCGCAACAAATGGGCCTTCACCACGACCACACCGACCTCCGATGCCAACAAACCATTGGGGCCAGCCATCACAGAATTCACCACCATAGACCGTTCCATCAAATCACGGAACTTCATTTCTTCGCGCATTTTCAGAAAAGCACGACGAATATCAAAATTTGATTTCGAACTTTCTTCAGCGGCCTCATCTAACTTTTTTGGCATCTGAGTAGTTCGTCCCATAACAAACTCAATCAGCTCGATTTGTTCCAACGGAGTCAACGTACGCGCAAAGGCTGAAAAGGCACTCATGGCACGAATCAGTGAATTTCCCATCTCGGCCTTCTGGGTCAAACTTCGTGTGTCCTCGGAAAGAATACTTTTGAGTTCCTGGGGTTGAAGGTTGGCACTCTCAACCACGGCATTACGAAATGTTTCGTAGGCATCTGGCCACTTCTCTCGGAGGGGAATGGCACGCAAAACGCGATCCACCTGTCCACGAAGGATGGCTCGATCGTCTTTCGATTTAGACACCACACCCCTAGCTAAAGTCTGACCCACAAACTCCGAGCCCAGGGCTTTACGCAAAGCCTCGCGTCTCATCAGACCAAATTGAATGTCAAAGCTCAGTCCTTCAATGCGCTTTTTAAACTCTTCTCGCAGTTTGGTTTCCTCAGCGAGTGTGGGGGTAAAAGCTTCGCCAGCTAGTTTTAAGACTCGTTCATAGGTTTTTATAAGTTCATTGAGATCTGTAAATTCCTGATGCTCTACTTGGCGCAAAAATAAGCCAAACAATAACTCCGCAGTGGTTTGGGAGGTTTCCATATGGCGGTGCATATTGGGTTGAAATCGATGAAAGTAAAGTGCCATTTCAAAAGCTGATAGTAGACGCTGCAAATCCTTCTTAGGGAAGGATTGGAAAACTGGGAGGGACAGTCCACCTTTTAAAGCCAAGAGTTCTAACAAACTCGGAATCGTGTTAGCTTTAATTGCGGTCAGGCGCTCCCACGGCATGATTGAAAGCAGAAAAGGCTCTGCCTCTGATGACTTTGCGGCGGCCCGAAAATGGGCCATAGCCTTCCTAGTGAGTTGGCGGTGATCAGAACCACCAAACCGAGCTACAATCTCTTGAATGTCTTTCCGCACTTGAAGTTCTTTTTCTGAAAAGCTATCCACAAAATGCCAAAACTCATTGATGGTCAGAGACTGCGCCAACTGGTCCACGAACTCTTTTCGCTGAGATTCAAGTGCGTCCAATCGATCTGAGAACATAGAATAGCTCGTATCAAAGCTGACCAGTAGGAAGTGTAAATACTCAAGCACCCGCGCTCGATCATGAGCCGCGCGTCGCATGAAATTGACCACAATGGCAAACTGCTCGCGACTAATGGCTCCATCCAAATAGCTTTGTTCTTCAATGATGGGTGGATCTAGAGCGAGCTGCAATTTCCGATCGAAAGACTTGATCAGGACTGCGACCTTTTCTTCGCTTAAGGCTTCAAGGTCGATATCGGCCATCATCATATCGATATCAAAACTCGACATCATATCCCGGCGCTGCTCTTCAAGCAGCGTCACTACTCTTTCATAGAGCCGTTCTTGATATCGCTTTTGGTGGGGAGCAAGAGCCTTGTCAATCGCAGCGGCTACTTGTTTCTCTAAGTCCGTTGACTTCTCCCAGAGAGTCACAGGCAAAAATAGCATTTCCGGTATGCTATTGCGATACAAGGGTTGAACCAGTGCCTCGGAATCTTTCAACTGATCCAAGGACTCCAAGATCTGTTGGCGGTAGCGCTGTATAAAGGGGGTGTCTTCAACCTCTTTGGTAGTCAGTGTGTGCAACCACGTTGCCAACTGATAGACTTCGATTTGATCAGCGCGTTTAAAGGCTTCTGCTGAAGACAAGTAGGCTAAAATCTCCTGCCAGGTTCCTGACGACTGAAGCGAGGCCTTCGCGAGGCGTGCCAGCAATTGTTGACCGGTTTTATTCCAAACTAAAGGACTACCAATAAATTCAATGGAGCCTTTTGGAAGTTGATCGAGCAGTTGTTTAAAGTGCTGCAACTGCCACCCATTGGCCCCTGAGGTTTGGCGTAACAAAAACTCTGCCAGTTGATGACGATCCTCCACTGATAGACCGACAAGCCAGTTATCGTGTTTCACATAGTAAGAGGAGGCCCTTGAACCGAGAAATACCATGGCCTTAATGAACGCAGTCATCTTTGCAATCTTGTCAGCTGGTGCGGACTCCAATCGCAGCAAAGTTTGCATCAGCAGGTAGGAGAAGCTCCTTTCTTCGTTTTCACCAAAAAGGTCTCCCATGGGAGTCTTATCAAAGGCGATGCGGGCTTCCGTTGTATCGGGCAACAGCAAGCTATCCGGGGGATCAATGCCAGCGACCAGGTTATCGACCAATGTTAAATAGTGTTCCAACGCTTTTGGATCGTTAACTAAAGGTTCTTCATAACTTCGACCGACAGGATCTAACTTCAATTCCGGAGGGATCGGAATCTGTTTTTGAGGTTTAGCTTTTTGATCGGTGTGCCGCAGATATTCGATGTAGTACTGAAGCGCGGTCAATCGAACCCCTTCAGCATGATGACTACTGACTCCGGCCTCCAGAGCTTTTGATAACGTCATCGAATCTTCTTTTTTGGGATGCAGTTTTTCAATAACCTGCAATGCCGCATCGAGGTCAAAATGGCCGAGCATTTTATCGACAGCTCCATTGTCGGCGACAACCTCATGGGATTGAGAACTCCACCACTTTCGAAATTGCTGATCAAATTTATCCACATTATCCGTGTGCCCCTCCAAAAGATGGGTTAGCTCATGATCTATGATCATGGCGACTTCATCCACATACTTCAGTGAACTCATTAATCCCGTCGTGATGGCAATTTCATAGATGGGTTGACCGTCATCAGGGAACCCCCAAAACTGCCGCAGAGGCCAAACTTCATTGGGGTGATTGTCTTTCCATAGATTCTCCAGGGCCCAATAACCCTCTGGGTTCATTTGTTGAACCCAAGCATTAATGTTTGATTGACCGTAGATATTTACGACAATATGCGCATTTTTAGCACGAATGACCGGACCAGCCTTTTCATAAATAAGACCGTAAATGAAGTCCCGTACTCTCTTAACATCCCGACGAATCGCTCCGCGCGGAGGAGTCAATAAGTTTCCTTTACCTTGCTCCAGATCACCAAATTTTTTCAGTTCGGATTTCTGTTCGGCGGTGAGAGCGTGCGAATTTTGAAGGGGTTGTGACGACTGAGAGAATCCTGAACCGACCTCAAGGGATTCACCCTTTGCTGCTGGCAAAACCGTCGCTTTAACCGGCCAAGCGATAAAGAAGCCCAGCGATAGGCTGATAACGGTTCCAAGCACTCCCTTTGGTTCTTTCAAAACTCTACGCATAAAAGTCTCCTTCAAAGTTCTAAAACATGAAACCGCGTTTTAGGCGCACTCAAGAATCACGCCACAGCGAATGGCTGTAAAAATGGGCTTCACCCCTTCTCGGTCCCCCACAAAAAAAATGGCAGCGCCCTTGGGCCTTCTGCCATTTTTCTTTTCCAGAGAGCGTGACTCAGGAGACCTAATTAAGGCTCCTCTGGATCACCCGTTTAGCGCTCAATGGTCAATTCGGGCGACAACTGTGCTTTTTCTAAATTGAATTTGTTTCCTTCAATGGGGATCAAGAATTTCACGTTTTTGTTTCCGTAATAGTACTCCCCTTTAAAGGCCACGCCTGACATCGCTTCAATGGAGGACTTTCCATCAGAGGCCCAAAGTTCAACTTCTGAATTACGAACTTGTGTTTTACCTTGAGTTCCAAAATCAACCGCTCCGAAATCATTCAGATCAGTGCCCCAGCCTGGGGGCAATTGAACATACAAATAAATCTTATCGAGAACTGTGCCGTTCTGATCAACATAAGCCAAAGTGGTCAAATTGGCCAAACTAGCATCTCTCGTTGATTTTCGATTTTCAGGAATCGCTGCCACAAAACGAGGAGCCATCGACTTTTGATTAGGAATTGTGATATGGAAAATCTCATCGTTGTAGTATTTCAATACAACTTGTCCCTTTTCCATAGAATAAAGCGACGTTAAATTAGGCTCAGCACAACAACCAGATTCTGTTGCCGCCACGGCACCCCACTTTTCAGTCACATCACCACCCAAAACAGTCTTACTCCAAAGCCGAGCTCCCGTGATTTTGGTTCCGTCCTTACCCATCTTGAATACGGTGATTTCAGAATTTTCATCAGAACCATCCAGCGCTAAATTTGACACTGTTTTGGTTTTTGCCTTAACGATGTAGCCCAATCCCCAACTCTCTTGGTTCATTGCCATAAAATACTTGCTCGAGGTATTTTCGACGACTGTATTTCCACGCAAGTTATACACCTTTACTGCGGCCTGATCTTGGTCTTCAAAGGCTGCGTGCCCGGTACTTGCCAAAACCATGGTTAACGACATGAGCGTCAATAGCTTCTGAGACATAAATCCTCCTCAATCGATTCTGCCAAAATAGGCCAACAATATTTGTTTATAGTTTGAATATTGCGCCGTAATGCCACAAATAACGCCCATAGTCAAATGAATTCTATTTAGCCACCAAAAAGGCTTGTTTCGTTTTAAATCCAATGGTTTCTAATTAAAACTAGTATCCGAAACTTAGGAGACGGAATTGGAACCCACTCTGTGCCCAAACACCCCACAGCACCCAAATACACGTAAACAATGGTTATTGATCTTTGCCTGCAGCTTTACTTTGATGATCTTTAATCAGTTGATTGAGCAACTCTTGAATCAACAGATGACGGAAGCAATGCAAAATGATTCGGCGTCCTTTGTTTTCACGGCAGCAGCCCTGTTCTTTAATGGAGTCTCCATTGTTTGGATTCAATCGGTGGTTTTGATGACCATTTTGCAAACCACACACCCGCAAACTGCCCAAATTCCACTCTTCACCAAAATAGGCGATTTTTCCAGAGAATGGCTGAGATCCATGGGGGAGGCTTCACTTTGGTTCTTTGTTTTTATCATTCCAGGCTTGATTCGGTGGGTTGATTACACCCTGCTCCCCTTCGTCTGTTTTTATGACCCAGCCTACCAAAACGGCGATGTTGATGCCCTTGAGCGCTGTCGCCAACTCGCCCGCGGGAAACGGCTTCAACTTTGGGGGTTGTGGGTAGGGTTTGGCCTGATACTACCCCTTGTTTTTACAAGCCTTTTTGGAGCTTATGAGTCCCTGTTTGAACACCCAGTAGGTGCGACGGCATTAGTGATGTCTGACGCTCTGATTCAGATGGTCGCCTTTTGGATGCTTTGGCGCATCTACCTAAATTCGGCTGAAAAAATCCGCCCATTTCCAGTCTAAGCTACTTGAATTCTAGACCTTGGTCGTGATGCCTGGGTCCATACTTTAACGATAAAGTGCTTTGACCTCACCATAGGGGGCCCGTATTCTAGCTGGGTGTCAATGAGAAGGAGCCATCCCTCAAAATTGTCAAAGTTGCTTTCTAAAAAAAGGCCTCTTGCAAAAGGGGCCTTTTTCATTCAGACCAGTGCCCATGACACAGATACATCCCTCACAACCGATCGGCGTTTTTGATTCAGGAATAGGTGGCATCACCGTTTTGAAAGCTCTAGCCCAACACTTCCCACATGAAAACTTTATTTATTTAGGCGACACAGCCCGTTTACCCTACGGCAGTAAAAGTCCTGAAACGATTGCCAGTTATTCACGCCAAAACATTGAGTATCTCTACGATCGCGGAGTCAAAGCCATCGTGATTGCCTGCAATTCTGCATCAAGCCATTGCCCCATTGATATGTATCACAGTGTTCCTATCTATAACGTGATCACGCCGGGAGCTCGAGCCGCAGTGAATGCATCAATCACTGGACGAATTGGAGTGCTAGGTACTCGCGCCACAGTGAATAGCCTGAGTTACACTACCGCGATTAAGCGCCTTGAACCTGAATTCTCCGTCCATCAGCAAGCTTGCCCCCTCTTTGTACCCTTGGCCGAGGAAGGTCTAGTGGATGATGAAATCACACGGTTGGTGGCCCAACGCTACCTTGAACCCCTTTTTCAGCAAGATGTAGATACCGTCATTTTGGGATGCACCCATTATCCAATTTTGAAA
This sequence comes from Pseudobdellovibrionaceae bacterium, assembly GCA_044374645.1. Lineage (GTDB taxonomy): Bacteria > Bdellovibrionota > Bdellovibrionia > Bdellovibrionales > Bdellovibrionaceae > CAUJGP01. The sequence continues at coordinate 12,456 of JBILOD010000022.1, forward strand.
CCCACACTCCAAAGGATGGGCCCTGAGCACCTACAATGGATTGATTCCGGAGAGGCCATGGCCGAACTTCTGGACATCGAATTTTCCCATGACCACCTTGGCGCTAACCCCGACACTCAATCCCTTCGCACGATTGAGGTTCTAACTACCGATAGTTCAGATCAGTTTATCAAAATGGCCCAAACGATTCTAAACCCATTAGTCGTAAATAGTTTTTCTTTAGTTCATGTCAGCCCATCGGGCAGAAAAACTTCTTGAACCGGCGTTTGACGATTGTACTGACTGCTCATCACTCGCCCATAGGCTCCGGCATCAATGATGGCCAAAAAATCTCCGGCAGAAAGTTCTGGTAAGGACACAGCCGCGGCCAGCACATCAGAGCTTTCACATATCGGCCCCACCACTTGATAACTCTCCTCCCGCTCCGAAGAATTTGACTTTTGTACCACGGGAAGAATCCGATGTTTGGCCTGGTAGAGTGCTGGGCGCAATAGATGATGCATCCCTGTATCGACAATCGCAAAAGTGTGATGACTCGTTTTCTTTATGTACTCCACTCGTGTGAGCAACACACCACTGTGGGCAACGAGCCAGCGGCCCGGCTCCACCATATAGGTTCTTGCCAACCCCTTCCAACTTTCAGAGAGGCGAGCCCCCCATTCTTTGGCGAGTGCAAACTCGCTCGGTTCATCACTACGATCGTAGAAAATCCCCAGACCACCGCCTGCGTCGAGGGTTTCAAATTGAAAACCTTTATTTTGCCAATCACGGATCACTGGTACCAACTTATCGTAGGCTTCTGTGCATGCTCGCAAATCAGTCAATTGCGAGCCAATGTGCACGCTGAACCCCTGAAACACGATCAAGGGGTTCAAATGAAGCAGGCGCTCACACTCAGGCAAGGCCTCGACCTCAATCCCAAACTTATTATTCTTTAAACCTGTCGCAATATAGGGATGTGTTTTGGCATCGACGTTTGGGTTCACACGCAACCCAATATGCGCGCGCAGTTGATGCTTGTGCGTCAGTTCGTGCAAGCGGTGAAGTTCAGGAACACTCTCCACATTGATCTGGCGAATTCCGAGGCGCATGGCATAGAGCAATTCGTTCTCCGTTTTTCCGACCCCGGAAAAGATAATGCGTTTTGGAGGACACCCTTGCTGCAGGCTCCACTCAAGCTCTCCCCTCGAAACCACATCCATCCCAAAACCAAGATCAATAAATTGTCGCACCACTTCGCGGCAGTCATTGGCTTTGAGCGCATAGAAAATTTCAGTATTGACCGGCAATGCCGACCTGAGCACTGCCGCCCGACGAGCCATCTCAGCACCGTCGTAGACGTACATGGGCCCCTGATAATTCTCCAATAAAGCAGAAAAGTTTTTTGTTTGCGCTTCAAATTTCAATTGTTTTTCTTGATAGACTAGCATGAGCGGAAGACTATCATTTGACTTTTCACGGAGTCAAAACCCATAATGCGAAAATTATGAAGACACTGCAAAGTTATAGCATCGGAAATTCTGCTCACGGATTGCCCATTAAAGCGTTTGAGTTTGGCTCCCCAACCTGGCCCACGGTTCTCTGCCTCGGCGGAGTTCATGGAGATGAAATCGAAGGCGTCACCCTCGCTTGGTCACTTTGGGATGAGTTCGTTAAAGACTATCCTTATAAATTGAATTTGATTTTGATTCCTGAAATGAACCCCGATGGTGTCCTTTACAAGACTCGCGTCAATGCAAACAAAGTCGATTTGAACCGCAATCTTCCTACTGAAGACTGGAGTTCACAGACTCTCAACCCACGCTATCCCCCTGGGCCTTTCGCGGCCAGCGAACCCGAAACTCAAGCTTTTTTGCAAATGTGGAACTCGCGGCCCATTCAATTTGTTTTTTCATTTCATTCTTGGAACCCCCTCATCAACACCAATGGCCCTTGTGATGCTGAAGCTCAAGTTCTCCATCAGTGGATCGGCTCACCCATCGAACCAAGTATGGGCTACCCTACTCCCGGCGCCTTGGGTACTTTTGCGGGACTAGAGCGAAAAACTGGAACCATCACACTTGAAATACAACGTGGCTTAGCCAACAACGAAGTCATCGAAAAATATAAGCCAGCGATGTTCGAAGCGCTCAAATCCCTCGAATCCCGGTTACAGAAAACGACGCCTTAACCATTATTGTACCTATAAGTGCTATTCACCCTCGTCCTACAGGAGCTAAAAAAATGTCGAATCAATTATTACAACAATCCGTCGATGCTCTTTTTCAAAAGATTCAAGCTGGCGCAGCCATCAGTGATCTTTCGTCCTCCGAAACCCAAGCAATCGAACAAGTGATTGCAGGTCTTGATAAGGGCAACCTACGCGTGTGCGAAAAAAACAATGGGCAATGGACCACCAATGCTTGGGTGAAACAAGCCATCCTGCTGTATTTTCGGATGACGAAAATGGACGTCATGCAGGCCGGTGATTTCAACTTTTTCGATAAAATTCCAGTCAAACAGTGGTCTGAAGCCGATAAGGTTCGAGTGGTTCCTCCGGCCTTTGTTCGCAAAGGCGCCTTCGTGGCTCCTGGCGCTATTCTCATGCCGTCTTACGTGAACATCGGTGCTTATGTTGGATCAGGAACCATGGTCGACACTTGGGCCACCGTTGGCTCATGCGCTCAAATTGGTGCCAATGTCCATCTCTCTGGAGGCGTTGGCATTGGCGGTGTCCTCGAACCCGTTCAAGCCAGTCCGGTGATCGTAGAAGACAATGCCTTCATTGGTAGCCGTTGCATCGTCGTTGAAGGAGCTGTGATTGAAGAAGGTGCCGTGCTTGGCGCTGGTGTTACCATCACGGCGAGCACAAAAATTATTGATGTCACCAAGCCAGAAGCGGTGATCTATCAAGGACGCGTGCCCAAACGCTCAGTTGTAATTCCCGGAACCACCACGAAGTCCTTTGCGGCGGGCTCTTTTGGAGTGCCTTGCGCCTTAATTATTGGCGAGCGCAAGGCGTCCACTGACTTAAAGACCTCACTGACCGACGCTCTCAGAGATTACCAAGTCTCCGTCTAATCCTATCCCGCCTCAATAGAGTCAGGTGAATCTATTGAGTGGCTGTTGCGGGGGGAGGAATCACCTTGCCCTCGCGAAAATACCAGACGCCGGCCTGTTTTCGGAACTTACTGATTTCGTGGTGAACTGTGGTCTGCTTGGTTTTTAAATCCTCAAAGGTTGCCTTAAACTCCACTAACCCTTTGGTTCCGGATTCCTCTGAACGCAGTATTTCCAACTTCTGAAAAACCACCGACTCTGCCCATTCGCGATTCAATTTAATGTCAAAATCCTGTCGTGTCTGAGGATCTTGAGTCTCTATTAAATAATCCATGTTTTTAAGCACGAAAGCGGTGTACCGCGAACGCATCAGCGTTTCTGGACTGCCCGCTCCACTTTCTTTGTTTAAGTAAGGTTGACAGCATTGTTCAAAACTCAAAGAACTGCCGCAATAGCAAGGGGATTTGGTGTTCACCATGAAGAAGACTCCTTTTGATTTGATGTACCTCAACGTGAGCCCCCCCAAACTCGTTTGCCGGTCTTACTAAAGAGACGTTTTGGGGAACTCACTTCTGTAATAGAGTTGTAACAACCAAATCCTTTTTTTTCAAAATCTTGTGGACACAGACCGTCATTTCCCCTTATTTAAGAGATATCTAATCATTGTAAAGGACAGATTCAGAAAATTCTACGGCAGCGGAAAGCCATAATCGACGTAACAGTTGATTCGCGATTTGTGGACGAAGAATTGAATGAAACAGAAATTTGCAGTGGCCATTGGGTTGCCAAATTCAGAGATAGTCAATGGGTTTGGTAAAGAGGATTTTTCAACAGCTGGCATTTTGCCCATTTTGTTAGGAGAGGACCTATATATGAATAACACAATTGCTATTAATTCCGGCGATACCGCCTGGATTCTAACCGCCACCGGACTGGTTTTATTGATGACCCCGGGCCTGGCCTTGTTCTACGGAGGAATGGTTCGCAAAAAGAACCTCCTTTCGACCATGTTCCAGAGTTTTATCTCAATGTCTGTCGTAAGCCTTTTGTGGATTCTCGTGGGATTTAGTTTGTCCTTCGG
>JBILOD010000336.1:0-4996 GCA_044374645.1 Pseudobdellovibrionaceae bacterium
ATTTAGTGTGGGCAAGATAATAACCATAAGAGTTCAATGCCGCCACGTCCACGCGATCCGTCCCAAAGGCCTCAACCACGGCAACATAGCTTTGTGGAATTGATACTTCAAACTTGTATCCGGTTTCTTTTTCGAGGAATTCCTTGGTCTTTTTCGATGAGTCTTCAAGGACCTTAACATCCACTGACGGTACGAAAAACAACTTCACAGGATTTTGTTCGGTACCGATCTCTGCCCTTTTTTTAGTGCAAGCAAAGCCACTCAATGCGATGACACAAGCAAGTAAGAGACGTCCCATTGGAAACTCCTTTAATTATTCATAATTTTAGTACTATTTGAAGTCCCTGGTGGCTTAGCAAAGTTTGGAATTTCTTCCAAGGGGACAATATCATTTTTTTCGGTTTTACCTCTGAATGACGCTTTAGGGCATCTTGAACACAGGGAAAATGCTTATTCTTTCTCCGAGTACCAATCCCCATTAACCTCACCCCTTCGCCCATCAATACACCTTTGGGCGGGGTTGGGGACCGCCTTGGGGACGGAGCTACATTGCCGAGCTACATTGTCATTTCATCCACCCCTAATCCTTCCCTTTAACGGAAAACTCACCTAAGCTACGAATCAATGGCAGAAACTTTGAATCGAACCAGGATCGATTTTCTGGCAGAGCGGTCAAAAAGCTCCAAGATGCTAGGCCGCAGCCCTAAAATCGAACGTTGGCGTGCACCAAAGGAATGGATCATGGCTCTTCGAAAGTCTCTATTTTCGCGCTCCGTGGAGTTGGCTAAACTCGGCGTAAAACTCGCCGCCAAAGAAATTCAATCGGGTGATTTTCAATCGCGGATCGATCAGGCTCGTTTACTCACCCAAAGCCTTTCGCAGCTCAAAGGAGCAGCCATGAAGGCCGGCCAGCTAATAAGCCTTGAAATGGCCGACTATTTCCCTCCTGAAGCCGCCGAAATTTTGGGCCAACTGCAGAATAATGCCACCGCTGCCAATTTTGAGACCATCCGCCAAACACTACTTGAAGAGCTTGGTGAGGAGCGGCTGCGTGAATTCACTTTTATCGATCCAACGCCAAAAGCGTCCGCCAGTATCGCTCAAATTCACAAAGCCCACTGGCGCCAGCAGGAGGTCGCCCTCAAAGTGCAACACCTTGGCGTGGCTGAATCCATCGACTCCGACCTCGCCATTCTCCAAAACCTCGCTGGCACCTTTTGTAAACTCACCCAGAGATCAATGAATCTCGAGCCCCTTTTTGATGAGCTAAAGGATGTCCTTAAACAAGAAGTGGACTTTAGTAAAGAGGCCACCCTTTTGAAAACCTACCGTCGCCAGCTTATTACCCTCACTTCGGAGTATGGCAATTATTTTTCACCCACGGTCGTTGAGGAGCTCACCACCAACAAAGTCATCACCATGAGTTGGGAAGAAGGCGAAACCTTGTTGCCATGGCTAAAGACCAACCCATCCAGTGAACAACGTCAGGGGCTCGCCCATCTTGTACTGAATCTCTATTGTCATGAGTTCTTTGACTGGGGCCTGGTACAGACAGATCCTAATTTTTCGAATTTTCTGATACGCTCGCCAGATCAAAAAGACGCGGACCATGTTGGATTAGTCATTTTGGACTTTGGCTCTACACGCCACTACGAACGCGCCATGATCCATGAGTACGTTGATTTACTCAAAGCCGTTGAGGGAGGTAGCCCTCGAGTCATTTTGCAAAATGCCTTCCAGTTTGGACTCCTTGACCCGCGCGAATCCGGGGAGACCAAACAGCTTTTTGTCGACATGATGAACTTGGCCATAGAACCATTCAACGAAGAGATCTTTGATTTTACCAGCACCGACTATTCACGTCGTTCGCAAACGGTGATCAAGGAGTTTGTCCGCAGCCTGAAATACTCACCACCTCCCCATCGAATTCTATTTTTACACCGAAAATTGGGCGGGATCTTTTCGCTCCTAAAACGACTTGAAGTGAAGCTCAATATTAAACCCTACTGGGAACTGATGGTGAACAAAAAAGGAGATCTTTTATGAAAGTCTTGATCACTGGAGCGACTGGTTTAGTAGGAACGGCCTTAGGAATTGAGTTGAGTCGCCGGGGTCACGAGCTGGTGGTCGTTTCTCGGGGGCGGCAAGAGGCTATAAAGAATTGCCCAGTTCCATGCGAAGTCATCGAGGCCAACCTCACCGAGGGACCCATTGAGTCTCCACTGTTGAATCAAATTGATGGTGTCATAAATCTCATGGGGGAACCTATTGCCAAGGGCTATTGGACCGATTCGAAAAAACAAAAGCTCCGCGACTCGCGGATTAGAGCCACACGGAATCTTGGTGTCTCTTTCAAAGGTAAATCCCTCAAAGTCTTGGTGTCTGCTTCAGCGATCGGATTTTATGGTGACCGCGGTGAAGAGGACATCAACGAATCCTCTGTTGTCGGCAATGATTTTATCTCTAATCTCTGCCAGGACTGGGAACAAGAGGCTCTGGCCCTGGCCACAGAAAAAACTCGCGTCGCCATCACTAGGATCGGTCTCGTCCTCACTCGCAAGGGTGGTTTACTCCAAGAACTGCTACCATTGTTTCAGGCGGGAGCGGGGGGATCCATTGCAGGTGGTCGACACTGGATGAGTTGGATTCAATTAGAGGACTTAGTTCAGGCCTTCGTATTTGCACTTGAGAATCCCAGTGTGAGTGGGCCTTTCAATGCCGTCGCGCCATCCCCTGTTCGCAATCATGAGTTTACAAAAATTCTTTCAGCTTGTTTGCACCGACCTGCCCTTTTGCCAGTACCAAAGTTCGCCCTTCGACTCCTACTGGGTGAAAAAACGACCATCATCACAGCGTCTCAAAAAATTGTTCCCAGCAAACTCCAACAGTGGGGATTCAAGTTCCACCATACCGACCTTGTTACCACCTTGGGGACGGAGCTTGCGTTTCATAGTCAGGGAAATGAAGTGTTCGAAGCGCAGCAATGGGTTCCCATTAAACCCGAGGAGCTCTTTCCCTTTTTTGCCGACCCCAAAAATTTGGAAAAAATCACGCCAGACACCTTAAATTTCAAAATCCTCAGTGTGAGCACAACCAATGTAGGACCAGGCACTCTCATTGACTACACACTCCGCATTCGTGGCATCCCCGTGCGTTGGCGCACACTCATCGACGATTGGTCCCCCCCCCATCGATTTGTTGATAGCCAACTCAAAGGCCCCTATTCTCACTGGCAACACACCCACCAATTTGAAAAACTTGGGGACGGAACTCTCATGACCGATCGAGTTGTTTATAAGGTGCCACTTGGTTACTTGGGATGGCTTGGCGGTGTTTGGAGCGTGACCAGCGAGGTTCGGAAAATCTTTGGATACCGGCGCGATGTGATCGCCAAAATCAATGCGGCAAGCTTCAAATCTAAGGAGCCGCAACTCCTCGTTTTTGAATGAGAGAGAGGTTGAAGACCAATGCCGAAGTATTTTATAAATTCAATTAAAAGTATGGTTATGAATAAATTTGTAATAGCGGCGATGATTATAGTCATCTCATCTTTGTTGATGTTTTATCAAAACTGTCAATACTCTTCAAAAACGCAAGGAGCTAGTTTAAATTTATCTCCCGAATTCACCACCTATCTGGATCTTTTTATCAAGAGCTCAAACAAATATAATTTACCCATGAGCTACAAAAATCTTAAAATGACGTTTGTCGATCAAGTGCTTCAAAACCCAAATTTCGCTGCCTACTGCTACAAGGAACCCTGGTTCAATGCTGGCGGCGAATGGATCGGACTAATGCCAGTTATCGTAGTCAAAAAAAGCTATTGGAACAGCATCAGCAGCGTTAAAAAAAAGGATATGATTTTTCACGAAATGGGTCATTGTTTCCTCAATCGCACGCACACAGGTTCTCTGAAATCAAATGACGTCCTTGCCATTATGAATCAGAACCCAGTCACTAATTGGAATACAAATGCCCCGGTACCAGCAGAAATTAACCCTCAACTAAGTATTATGAACTCGGTGTTATTGACTTCTTATCTGAGCGATTCTGAATATAACCGAGTCTCTGAATACCTCGAAAGAGAGCTGTTTACTGGGGCGAGTCTGCCCACAGAAGCCTCTAAACTCCAAGATCAAAACCTTCATAAATCACAACCGTCAGGTTTTGATTCCGTAGGCCTGGATTCAGTTTTTTATCAAACCGAAAATGGTGACTGCAGCGAAACCAGTAAATCTCTATTTTTTCAAAATTAAACTGAAGAGGTATTGGTTCAATGTTTATTTTCATTTTCCCAGCTGTAATTTAAACCCAAAATGGCGGAATGAACATTGGATTGAGAGATTGTCATTTTAAAAGCCCCACTTTCAAAATATCTATTAGGAATATAATGATTTTCATACATCACCCAAAGATTCAAATTTGGACTGACCTGCCATTCGTTTTTAAGACCATAAATAATTTGAAAGTATCCTGCCAGTAAATCGGGATTGCCAATCCCTGAGTAGCCAGACGATGTGTCCGCAAACACGACACCCCCACCCTCAAGAGTGAGTTGTTGATTTCTTTGCCAGCGGAGAGGGGACCACTCCATCAAAACTGATAGTTTTTTTTGGGCCGTCATTTTAGAAATCTCTAGGCTCGTCGTGCTATCATAAATTCCATCACTCATGCGATACAAGTACTGAGCTTTCATTTTCCAAACTTGCTCGAGCCAGTTCGATTTCAGACAAAGGAGAGCCTCGAGTTGATGACCAGGTTTGATATAAACTGAATTTTCAGCTGTGCGAGTCTGCACCATCGAGGGCGTCACTTTCAATTGCAAGAGATCCAAAGACATGGCACCTTCCCCTCCACCAAATTGATATAAAACTTTAAAGGAGGGGGCTTTGAGTCCGAACTCAGATATAGTCCTGTAGGCCCCATTAAAGGGAGAGGCTTCTCGATAAGTAATTTTGCGTGAATTAAAGATATCAAACAATCCCTCGACCCCACC
>JBILOD010000337.1:0-4986 GCA_044374645.1 Pseudobdellovibrionaceae bacterium
AAAATTGAGGACACTACTAAGGCTCAAGTATCAACCACAAAACTTGGAGAAAGAAATTCTCGAAGAATCATCAACAGAGCCTTCGGTCTTTGCCGGGTTCACCGATCGAGGTCGAAGAGTGTATATTAAACCTTCATTTCGAAGAATGCATACACAAGTTGTGGGAACTACGAACGCCGGTAAAACGGAGTCAGTCATTCTACCTTGGGCCATTGATGACATTAAACGCAAACGAGGTCTCATCATCATTGATGGGAAGTCTGATAAATCCATGCTCAATAAATTGTACTCCTATGCCAAAGTCCATAACCGCGAGGACGAGTTTAAAATACTCTCGCTCTGCGATGTTTCAATCAGTAACACATTCAATCCCTTTTCTTACGGAAGCGCCTTAGAAGTAACTGAAAGAGTTTTTAAATCCTTCAATTTTGAAAATGAATACTACAAAAGTCTTCAGTACGAGTCCCTACTTCATGTGCTTTTAATTTTTGCAGAATCACAAATAGTTCCGACCCCTCTAAAAATCATTGAGAGCTTACGCTCGCCTGTCTTACTTGTGCAATTAGCAAAGAAGACCAGCGATCAAAAGTTAATCAATTGGAGTCATGAGTTTTTAAAGAAAACCAATGATGAGCGAAGCCAAGAAACAAGCGGACTAATCTCTCAACTTCAAGCTTTATCTGTAGGAGATACGGCTTCGATATTTAATACCGAACGTTCTGATATTGATTTAGAAAAAGCTCTCAACGAAGGTGCTATTATTTACTGCCAATTGCCAGTATTAAAAATACCCACTCTTGGTAAAACTGTCGGGAAGTTGATTTTACAGTGTCTTCAGAGTGCGGTAGCGTCAAGGCACTTGGGCACTTCGAAGAATAAGGAATTTTTTAGCATTTATCTAGATGACTTTACGGAATACTTGACCGAAAGCTTTGTGAGTCTTTTGAATAAATCACGAAGTGCCAATGTTGGAGTGGTCTTTGCCCATCAGGCGCTCGGGGACCTTGCGGGCCTGGGTGACGGAGTTAAAAACACTATCCTCTCAAATTCAAACTTGAAGGTCTTTATGAGGACCAATGAACCTGAGTCTGCCGAATATTTTTCTCAAACTATCGGAACAATTGAAAGCTTGAAAAGAACAGAGCGTGAAACTTCTGGTACCTTTGGAGCTGAGAAAACAGGTGAAGCATCCGTCAGAGATGTTGAAGCCTTTAAATACCATCCCAACATTTTTAAACAGGAACTCGGGGTTGGTGAAGCCGTTATAATTATTCCGCACGCGAAGGGAAGTTTGCCTGTTCGCCTTCAATTTCGAAAAACTCCCGATATAGTAGAGGATATCTGTTTTCCTAAACCTTTAAAAGCAGAACCGATTTCATTATCATCAATTTTAAAAAATCAAGATGCTCAGGAGTTGAATCGCAACAACGCTTCAAAAAATGAGGTGTCAAAAATACTAGAAGCTGAAAATAACAATCAAAGAAAGGGGGCCTAGTGAAATATATTTTAAATCTTGGAGCTATATTGCTCTTTGGGTGCGTCCATACACCAAAGTGCGGGAATCCCGAAGGAGCAAGAGTCGTCTTTGACGGAACGACAACTTGTTCCGTTCGAATCAGGCAAGTTGAAGTTGGCAGTCATTTAAAAATTCCTGAATCACTTAAAAATCCAGAGTTGGCTCTTATGGAACTCACTTGGATTGATCCAGTCTTTGCCAATGGCCAAGTAATAATGGGGCATTTCAAGCTCATGCCAAAATCCCAAGAGATCAAAAAATGAGTGGGGCTTTGCATAAAAGCTCGATGCAGATTTTGCAACATTCAATTAACTTCGCCGCTCGTTTTGGCTTTTTGACCAAGGATATTTTCTTTGAACAATTGTGCCATAAAAAGAAGTCCCAACAATATTTTCACTGGGGCAAACTCATTAACGATGGTTACTTTTTTCAATCCAAAAAACTGCCAGGTCTCATTTATCTGACGCCACGTGGAAAGCGCCTTACACAATTTCCAATTGCTCCCCATAAAAATCTCTACTCATTAAGTCACGACATCATCGTTGCAAATATATTTTTGCAACTTGAGGCCACTGGGAAACTTCATAAATCCTGGACTGAGTTTGAGCTTTCCAAAGATCCCTATCAAACTTGCTTATTGTTGGGAGTTAAGAGAATTGAAAAGCTTCCTGACCTCTTGGTAGACTTAAAGAGTGCGAGCAAAACAGTTCGAATCGCTATTGAAATTGAAAATACTCTGAAGACAAAAGACCGATATTACCGCATTAGCCAAAACTATTTATCAATGTGTAATGTCTCCCTGTTACTCTATGGCTGCTCAAGCACTGCCATTGAATGCTCAGTAATTGCAGCATTTTCAGATCCCATTTTTTTGCGAGAACAAAAAACTCCCATCACCTTTTCAAATTCCGAATTCAAAAAAAGCCATCTTGGATTTGAAGCGAGACTTTTAGATCGAAAGATGCCGTTGAAGATGATGCTGGCTGCGGCGCTTGAAATACCCACGGCTGAATTGATTGAAAACCCGGAAAATAATTGGAATCAATTCCGGGAAAATAAAACAGAAATCAATTTTGAAAAACAAAGTTTTTCAAAAGAAGATCAGGAGCTTAAACCCGCCCGCCCAACACCGGCCCCCTGGCAAAGCCTTCGTGACCACCCCCTCCCAACGAATACATTGAGAGAGGGTGGTCACGAACCGGGGGCCGGAGTTGGGCGGGGTCCTGATCTAACAGGAGAGGAGGAATTAAAAGAATGAATAAGAAGAAGGAAGAAATACGGGGACGGGATACAGAGGAAAAAACAATAGCCAATAAAAACCAAATATTAAGGAGGTGGAGTTGATATGAGTGATACAGAAATAAATGAAAATAATGACGTAAAATTTGTAAGATCCATGATTTCAAAAGAGGCCGATATTATAGTCAATGATGTTACCAATGCCGTTAATACAGGCTTTGAAGCTGGGAGAGCGACTAAACTTGATGTCACCAGTTTTATGATTCATTGGTTCAAAGAGAATTGTAATGATGACGTATTGCAAATGATTCGAGTACAGGTAGCTAACGACTTGACCATGCTTGACAGTCTTGTCAAAAAGGCCAAATCTTCCGGAAGTTTACCCCCTGAGTTAAAAGAGGTATTAGCGCAGTATTTCTTTGGGAATAGACTGAATTCTGCAAAAAAAAGCAAAAAGACCTTGAAACACGAAGATATCATGGATATACATGAAAAAGAAGGAGCCGCATGAGTCCTGACAAATTTAAAGCTATTCGAGAAAAGTTAGGACTCACGCAAGAAGAACTTGCAGACATTTTTGGATTTGCGGGAAGGCAACCGATAAGTCACATTGAGACTGGATTTAGAACACCAAGTTTTATTTATCAAACCTTGATGAGTATTCTTGATAGTCTTCCAGAGAGAAAAGCAATGGAACTTATAGAATTACTTTCTGAGCATATGAAAAAAGTGAAACGTCAAGCCAAGGCTAAGTCTGATGAGTAAAGGCTTAAAACATAAGCCAACAAAGTTTTCAGATGATGACATGCAAGTTGAATTCATAGGACTCATAGATGAATCAGGTGATGCCGATGCAAATGAAGAACGAGTTCGTTCTAAAATTGCAAATATGATTGCCTTAGGATTAAAAAGAGGACGCCCTCGCCGGGAGGAAAACGACAATGAAAAAATCGCAGCATAACACGCAACAAACAAATTCTGCGACACTGCTCCTGGGGCTTTATCAAAGGGTCTCGACTGATGAGCAGGCCCAAGTTGTCGAAGGGTCCATGGATAATCAACGCCACCGAATGCAATCATTTATTGAAATTAAAAACATGCAAGAGCCTGGCTGGGGACGTATCGTTGAAAACTATGTTGACGATGGATACTCCGCTAAAGATACCAATCGTCCTGGATATCAAAGAATGATGAAAGACTTAAAGAGTGGCCGAATCAATGCTGTCATGGTGACAGAGCTTTCTCGTTTGTCGCGCAATATTCCGGATTTTTGTGAGTTTCATAAAATTTTGGATAGTCTTGGAGCTAAGTTTTTAGCGATCAAAGAAAACTTTGATTCCAGTACACCGTCTGGAAAAATGATGCTCTTTAATATGATAAATTTAGCTCAGTTTGAAAGGGAGCAGATTTCTGAACGTGTTGCTATCAATTGTCATTCAAGATCCATGCGCGGATTACTCAGTGGAGGCCCTGTGATCCTTGGATATGATCGGCCAGAGACAAACAAAACAACTTTTGTTGTCAACGAGGCTGAAGCTGATCAGGTTCGAAAAATATTTTCTACCTTTCTTGAAAGTAGAACCATTGGCCGCACAATCAATGCCCTAGAAGCTCTTGGAATAAAACCCATAGGCAAAAATTCAAAAAAGAATCGTTTGGTTAATGAGGGAAGATGGACAGTGGATTCCTTGAGCTTTGTCCTTCAAAATAAATCCTATATTGGCATTAAAGAGGTTAATAAGAATAACAAAAATAAAGATCCACATAAACTTAAAGCTTGGCAAAAGTACACTGAAGTGAAAGCTTCATGGCCTGCAATCATTGATGAAGCGACATTTAATGAAGTTCAAAAGACTATTCAGGAGAATCGAGAAAAGGAGCGGGCCAGACTTGAAACGTCGGAAGAAAGAGTTTTTCTTGCCGCCCAAGTTTGTAAATGTGGTGAATGTGGACGTACCCTCGTTGGACAATCTGCTCATGGCAGAACTAAAGTTCACCGCTATTATGTCCATTCTAGTAAAAAGGGCGATGTCATTAGTTGCTCTTTTAAAAGAATACGTGCGGAAAAGATCGAATCGAAAATTGTGGATTATTTGTCAGAGATTTTAGTTTTGGCAGGATATTTTGATAAGGTGAGCGATAATATTAGAAATGCCATCACGGTTAAGCCTGAAGTGATTAAGGCCGAAAAAAGCCGCTTAAATTTGGAATTGAAGAAACTGAATACGGCC